>CAZRVM010000005.1:0-24748 GCA_964603625.1 uncultured Candidatus Saccharibacteria bacterium | reverse complement strand
ACTTCAAGAAAAGTCGAAACAATGTTGGCTGATGCTAATGCAAAAATTGAAGAAAATATTTTAAATGCCAAGCAAATGCTAGAAGCAGACTTGAGGGAGTTGGTTGCCGAAGCGAGCGCAATTATTCTGGAGGAAAAGCTTGATTCCTCAAAAGATATGATTATTATTGAAAAAGCCTTAGCAAAGGTTAAGGGTTCTTAAAATGTCTCAAGCTAGTATTAAAAGTATTGCTCAAGCAATTATTAACTTAAGCTCAACTCTTCCCGATTCTGAAATTGCTAAAGCAGTCGCTTCTTATTTAATAAGCGAAAGGCGAACTGCAGATTTAGATAAAATAATGCGTCAGGTAGCATTGATTCGTTATCAAAATGGAATAGAGGAAATTAATGTTACGAGCGCATTTCCAATTTCGGCAGATGTGAGAGCTCAAATAAAGAACTTTTCTAAAGCTAGCGATCATGTTGTGATTAATGAAATTATAGATAAAAATGTAATTGGCGGAGTAAAATTAGAGGCTAATGATTTTTATTTAGATTTAACTGTTCGTAATCGCTTAAATAAATTGAAGGTAGGAGTATAAATAGATGGCAGAAAAAATTAAAGAAATTTCAGTAAAAGAATTAGCAAAAGATGTTAGACAAGCAATTGACGAGCTTAAGGAAATATCTGGTGCTGAAAAAGTTGGAATTGTAACGCGAGTTGGTGATGGAATAGCTTGGATATATGGCTTAAATAATGCTGGCTATAGTGAAATGTTAGATATCGAAGGCATTGATGGCAATTTGGTTCCTGCGTTTGCCTTGAATTTAATGCAAGATGAAATTGGAGCAGTAATTTTAGGTTATGATGTTAATGTGCGCGCAGGAGCTAAAGTTCGTTTAAGTGGTAAAGTTCTTGAAGTACCGGTTGGGCCTGAGCTGATTGGTAGAGTTGTTGACCCTCTTGGTAGACCATTAGATGACAGAGGTCCAATAAAAACTTCTAAATCTAGTTTGATTGAACAAGTAGCGCCGGGTGTGTTAGATAGAAAAAGTGTTTTTGAGCCACTAATGACTGGCATAATGGCTATTGATGCAATGGTGCCAATTGGTCGTGGTCAACGAGAATTAATTATTGGCGATCGTCAAACCGGTAAAACTGCCGTTGCACTAGATACCATGATAAATCAACACAAAACCGGTTCGGGTGTGATAAATATTTATGTAGCTATTGGTCAAAAGTTGAGTAAAGTTGCAAGGCTTGTAGAAAGATTAAAACGAGAAGGTGTAATGGAGCAAACAATAGTAGTTGCTACAAGTGCATCTGACCCGGCAAGTTTGCAGTATTTAGCTCCATATGCTGGAACCGCAATGGGAGAATATTTTAGAGATAATTCCAAACACGCTTTAATAATTTATGACGATTTAACTAAACACGCAGTTGCTTATCGGCAAATGTCATTACTGTTAAGACGACCACCAGGCCGTGAAGCTTATCCTGGTGATGTTTTCTATTTGCATTCTAGGTTACTTGAGCGATCTGCAAAGCTTTCAGATAAACTTGGTGGTGGTTCATTAACAGCTCTGCCAATTATCGAAACTCAGGCTGGTGATATTAGTGCTTATATTCCTACTAATGTTATTTCAATTACTGATGGCCAAATTTTTATGGAAACTGATTTGTTCTATCAGGGCATAAGACCGGCAATCTCAGTAGGACTTTCGGTTTCGAGAGTCGGAAGTTCGGCTCAAACTAAAGCTATTAAAAGTGTGGCTGGCCACTTACGGTTAAGTTTAGCGCAATTTAGAGAATTAGCTTCCTTCGCTCAATTTTCAACAGATTTAGATGAAGATACTAAAAAAAGTATTGAGCGCGGACAACGGCTTACAGAGTTGCTTAAACAGCCTCAATATTCCCCTTTAAGTATTTGGCAACAGACTGTTAGTTTGATAGCCACTAATGAAGGTTGTTTTGATAATATTCCAGTCGACAACATTAAAAAAGCTCAGAATGCACTACTTTCTCAACTAGCTACTAGTGCTAAAAAGTTAATGGATGAGTTAAATAAGGGCGATAAGCCAACCGATGAAATGACTAAAATTGTAAAAGATTCAGCCAATGAAATTGCAAAGGAATATCAGGAAAACTAGAATGAAACTGAGTAGTTGTTTACAAGTTCTAAGCATGACTGAATTGAGAGGTGAAGCATAATGGCGAATACCATTGCTCTTAAAAGGCGTATTGCTAGCGTGAAAAATACTAAGCAGATAACTAAGGCTATGGAACTTGTTAGTGCCAGCAAAATGCGTCGAGCACAAGAACAAGTGAATAAATCTTATGATTATGCTGTTCTTGCTAGCCAGATTCTAACTCGTTTAAGAGAATCAACAGATGTAAGTGAACACCTATTATTTCAAGTAAGGCCAATTCAGACCAAACTTTATTTAGTGATTGCTAGTGATAGAGGTTTGGCAGGGGCTTATAATAGTAATGTTTTAAGAAAACTCACAAGCTCACTTCAGGAAGATAAGTTAGCCAATATTAAATCAAAACTGATTGTTATTGGCAAACAAACTGCTCGTTTTGTTGCTAAACTTTCTGAAGTTGAAGTTATTGCAGCTTATACCGAATTTGTAGAACATCCAGATGCAAATGACCTCAGGCCAATATTAAACACTATCGTTGAACTTTATAAAGACAAACAAGTAGATGCTGTTGACGCCCTGTTTACAGATTACAGAACAAGCATATCGCAAGAAGTTACAATTGAGCGAATGCTCCCTGCTGCATTTGCCGAAGAAGAAATTGCTCCAGATTTAGAAAGAGCAATATTTGAGCCCTCTGCTAAAGCGGTATTAGATGGTGTAACAGAAAGATTAATTGAGTCTCATTTATCGCAAGTATTTTACGAAGCTCAAGCCAGTGAACATTCAATGCGAATGATGGCTATGAAAAATGCTACCGACAATGCCAATGATTTAGTTGAAGATCTAACCTTAGCTTTTAACACTGTTCGGCAATCTAGTATTACTCAAGAATTAGCTGAAATAACTGGTGGAGCGGAGGCTATAAAATGACACATCCTATGAATTCGGGTGAACCAGAACCAACATCTGTTGAATTTATATATTCTACAGGTTTGCAACATGCTTCAGAGCTAATCGATGAAGCAATGCGATACACAAAGATTAATTCCAGCACAGCACCTGTTAGATATGAGTCTGCTAAACGAGGTGTAAAATATGCAATTTACACCACGCTAGGTCTTACAGGAATAGTTGGGTCTTTATCAGAAGATTTTGTAGCAGAACAAGATGTGCATTTTAAAAATGAAACTAATGTAATTTTGCAAATGGCTAGGTTTGAAGAGTTTCATAAGCAAATATTTATGATTAACAATGATTCACCAGAAGTTATTAATGAGGATTAAGGAGATAAAATGGCAACAATAGTAAAAGATAAAACTAACGCAGGAAGTATTACGCAAATAGTAGGGGTTGTAGTAGATGCTGAATTTACAAGTGGTAAATTACCAGCAATCTATAATGCATTAGAAGTAGAACATAACGGAAATACAATTATTTTTGAAGTAGCTCAACATTTAAGTGAGTCTAGTGTTAGAGCAATAAGTTTAAGTTCAACCGACGGCTTAGAGCGAGGAGCCGAAATTAGAGACACCGGCGCACCAATTAGTGTACCGATTGGTAAAGAAACTTCTGGGCGAATGTTTAATGTTGTTGGCAAGCCAATTGATGGTAAGGCTGGTGAATTTAAAACTACCGCACCAATTCATAAAAACCCCCCTGCTTTGTCTGATCAATCTGGCGAAACTCAAATTCTTGAAACTGGCATAAAAGTAATAGATTTAATTTGCCCGGTTGCCAGAGGCGGAAAAGTTGGTTTATTTGGTGGCGCCGGAGTGGGCAAAACAGTTTTAATTACTGAATTTATTGATAATATTGCTAAGCAACATGGTGGAACGAGTGTTTTTGCTGGAGTTGGTGAACGAACTCGTGAAGGTAATGACCTCTATTTCGAGATGGCTGAATCTGGGGTGTTAGATAAAACTAGTTTAGTATTTGGTCAAATGAATGAACCGCCTGGAGCACGCTTGCGAGTTGCTTTGAGTGGCTTAACTATTGCAGAAGGTTTTAGAGATGAAGGTAAAGATGTTCTGTTGTTTGTTGATAATATCTTTAGATTTACTCAAGCTGGGGCGGAAGTTTCGGCACTACTTGGGCGTTTGCCAAGTGCTGTTGGTTACCAACCAAATTTGGCTCAAGAAATGGGTACTTTGCAAGAGCGAATTACATCTACTAAAAAAGGTTCAATTACTTCTGTACAAGCTGTTTATGTGCCAGCAGACGACACAACCGACCCAGCCCCTGCAACAACTTTTGCTCACTTAGACTCAACAATTGTTTTAAGTAGAGCTTTAACAGAGCTTGGGCTGTATCCAGCGGTGGATCCACTAGATAGTTCATCAACAATTTTAGACCCAGAGATTGTTGGGCAAGAACACTATGACGTAGCGCGTGAGGTTCAGCGAATATTACAAAGGTATAAAGATTTACAAGATATTATTGCTATTTTAGGTATGGAAGAACTATCTGATGAAGATAAAAAAACAGTTGCCAGAGCGCGTAGAATTCAACGATTTTTAACACAGCCATTTCATGTTGCTGAAGTTTTCACTGGGAATAAAGGCCAGTATGTAAAACTTGCCGATACAATATCGGGATTTAGAGAAATACTAGATGGCAAACACGATGATAAACCAGAGAGCGCATTTTATATGAAGGGTGATATAAGCGGAGTAAAATAATGTTATCGCTTCAGTTAGTAACTTTAAATGGTACAAAATCTAAAAGTGATGTCTTTGAGGTTTTGCTTCCCACTCCTCAAGGCCAAATTGGAGTTTTTGAGAATCACGCACCACTAATTAGTTTAGCGTCTCCGGGTATTATCAAAGTTCGCGTTAAACCAAATGATCCAGATGATTTTATGGACGCTTATGCAACTAATGGTGGGGTAATAGAAATTGCAGATAATATTGTTAGGGTTTTAGTAGATGAGGCTGATGACCCAGACGAGATAAATGAACAAGAAGCCTTAAGGGCTCAAGAAGAAGCTAAAAATTTGCTTAAAAATGCCAAAGACCAAGTGTCTTTAAGCCATGCTCAATCGTTACTCGACAGAAGCGGAATAAGGTTAAAAGTTGTAGAGTTGAAACACCGAAAAAGGCGCCATTTATAATCTTATATATCAAAAGTTTTATCTAATTGATGCCCGGTTATGTCTCTAGAAAAAGCATCTATAATTAAACAGGTAGATAAAAAAATAGTCTGAGCATTTGTAAGTTGCTTCTCTTCACTAAACTTTGCAAGCTTAATAACCTGACTCGCAAGTTCTGGATTGGTTTTATGTAGCTTTAGAATATTTTCATCAACCCAATCATCCTGACTCTCGAGATATTCCTGCATAGAAACCGAATAGGCTCCAATACTTGGTGAAGGATCTCTTTCTGGTAATAAACCACTCATATTAGGATTTTAACAAAGTAGTGTAATTGTGTAAGTGATTAAAATCACACGCTATATATCGGGTATTGATATTTTTTAAAAATAAGATTAAAATTTCTCACTGTGTTTCAATTAAAAAAGAGAGGAATATGTCAGAAATTTTAAGACAAGATATGGAAATGAACTTACCAATTAATATTAAACTAGATGAATTGCAAGGTAGATTGCAAGATTTTATAAATCAAGATAAAGAAAAATCTGTAGAACAAGGCAAAATTGTGCCACTAGGTGTTTTGCGCCAAGATACTGAGCCAACTCATTGGACTGGAACAATTTCATTGGCGAGTCGCATAGATTCAGGTGAGCTTACTCAGAGTGAAGTAGAAAGTCAGCATCAGAAATTAAATTATTTTTTTGTAGATACAAAAAATGGCTCTCCTAAGCGTTGTGGCGATGGACGACCGATAGAAGGATATAGCCCAACAGATATTGACTGGTATGGGAAAAGCAGGGGCGCACAACTATTTGGCGGTACCGGAGGTGATGCAATAGGACTGAGACTTGCCAAAGGCTTTACAGACGGAGCGACCTTTGGTGAAGATGTTGCAATTACTAGTAATATTTTCTCAGGCGACTTTGCGCCTGGTGGTCATATAGATAATCATGCTGAAGGTCAAAAAACTGGTTGTGGTGCTATTGATGGTCAAGTACGCAAAAATGATATTATTAATGATGCTGACAAGTTTCAGACACTTGAGGCCGTGCTAACATTTTTGTATGAAAAAGCAGGTATGGAATTGTCTAGTGATTTTTTTGATAAATTAAAACAAAATGCAGAATCTTTACATAAAAACTCAACCAGTTATTTTTCTGATAAACATAATGCTCAGTCTAAAATTACTGAAATTAGCCCTGAAGGCATTGAAAAGCTAATTGGTAAGCACAATGAAACAAGTTTAACTTTAAACTTTGTTGAAGGTACAACTTTTGATAGAGACAGATACAGTAGCGATTCAGATGGTAAAATTCAAAATTTCAATATTGATGTTTGGGCTATTTTGAAAGAACACGGAGCCAACACAGGCTTTGTTTTAGCAGATCAAATAGCTACAGCATTAGATTTAACAGATGGATCAATTGAAGTATTCGCGAGAGTACCAGTGTAGTAGAGCTATAAATATTATAATTTAATGGTGTAATTTAGTCTATTTTGTTGCATTTTAGTAACCTCTGTTATACTCTTTATTTATAAATTAAGGAGGTTTTATGTTATTAAATCGTCAAAAACTTGCTCCGCTAATTGCCGAGCTGATAGGTACATTTATCTTAACCTATGTGGTTTTAGCTGTAACTAAATCACAAATTGGAATTCCATATTTTGTGTCAATAATTGTTGGTGTAACGTTAGCGTTAATGGTTTTGGTGATTGGTAGTACATCTGGTTCACACATCAATCCTGCAGTTACAGTTGGGTTATGGTCGGTTAAAAAGATCGGCACATATAAGGCACTATTTTATATTGTATCTCAATTGATTGGTGCTGTACTTGCCTGGAAGTTATTTATTTATTTATCGAACGATGCTGTTCCAGTTGCCCAAATTGGGTCAAAATCTTTTACTTGGCGAATATTTTTTGCTGAGTTTGCAGGTACTGCTTTATTTACTTTTGGGGTAGCGTCTGCAATTTATCAGGGGTTAAAGGGTGGCGCTCTGGCTACTGCTATCGGTGGATCGCTAACTCTAGGTATTCTCTTAGCAACTGTTGCTTCAAATGGTGTATTGAACCCAGCTGTAGCGCTAGGAATACAATCATGGAGTTATGAATACTTTGTTGCTCCATTGTTCGGTGGCTTAATTGGTGTAAATTTGTATTCTTTGGTATTTGCTGGTGAAACATTTGTGGTAAAAAATCCACTTTCATCCCCTACCCATAAATCAACTGCTTCAAAGATAACAATTGGTACTAAGAGTTCCACAAATAAGAAAAAAGCCCAAAACAAGAAAAGACGCAAGTAATTAAACTTTAAACTTTACAAAATTATTTTTTTAACAATGATTATTTTGTTGCTCCAAAATTATGTAAAGATGTCAGGCTATTTTAAGTAAAATTAAATCATTGATGAAATTCTTAATGCCAGTCATATCTTTAGAATATTGTTCTATATTTGGAAAGTCCAAGTTCATAATTTTAGACCAGACTATTTGAATTAAGTTTTCTAATTCTACAATTTCTTCTGCGGATGGTTGATATTCTAAACTTAGGTCTTTTGGGTTTGTGGCTTCTACATACATCATTTTTCCAATAAAATTCTTGTATTTTTCGAATTTTGGATGTTTTTGAGCCAATAAACAGTAAAAAGTTAACTGCATTTTATGTCGCCAGGCTTTAACAGACTTTGTTTTATCTTTTGTTTCAAAATTTGCTAATGGGGATCCTGTTTTGTAATCGATAATTGTGAGAGTTTTATTATTAAAATCTACCCTATCTAATTTACCAAACAAGTTAGCTTCACCTACTAACACATCTTTAATTGAATATTCTGCATAACTATTTGTGTAAAGTATAAAATTATTCGATTTTAATAGATTCTCTAATACCAATCGACCATGTTCACTAAACTTTTTTAAGTCATTTTTAGTTAAGTTTTGTTGAGCTAATACTGATTCAAACTTTGAGATAATTTTACTAAGATTGTATTCGTTTTTATTTGTTAAAATTTGAGCATATTCTAAAGCTGAGTGAATGGCGGTTCCAAATGCCATATTGGTAGATTGAGCAAAAGGCAGTTTTAGTAAATGGTTTTCTTTATAGTTTAATGGCCCACCATGAGTTATATCAAGAAAATCAAGTAGTGCAGTAACGCTAAGTTTGAGCTCATTTAGTTGTGGTTCTAGGAGCTGTTTTTGATCTGTTGAATTAATATCAGGCCAAGGAAATGTAGTTTCGTATATCTCTAAAACAGTAGCTTCATTTGGTGCTTCAATCTCAATGGTTGGTATTATGTTATTTACAATTGGAGTTGATAGCACTTCTTGATTCTTTTCATCAAACTTGTAACTACTAATTGTAATATCTTGACGAGCACGAGTTAGCGCTACAAACATTAGTCTTAGATAATCATCATTATCATCAAAAGCTGGTTGAAGAGGCAGATTCATTACGGTGGTTTTTGATTTATTCTTCGGCTTCCAATTATTTTCTAGGGCGTCAATAATGTAGACTTTATCAAACTCTAACCCTTTTGCTTTATGTGCGGTTAACAATTCTACTGCACTTTTCCCTAAAATGAAGGGCGATGAGTAAGGTATAACTATATTAGAGTTATTAGATAGATTTATAAAGTTAACAAAATCTTTTAGTTTGGCACTCGTGCCACGAGCAAATTCATTAACTACTGATAGCAAAAGTTGAATTGAGGCAATGTTTTGTAAATAATGAGTGTCTATTTTTTCATTATTTTTTATAAATTCAATAATTGGGCTTGTATATTTTTTAGCAGGCCTTAAACCCAAAATAGTTTCTATTGTAATTGGCAAAGGCTCATAAGCGCTTATTGAAACTAGTTCAAAAAGCCAATTGGCAATATCTAAGAGGCGAGGGTCGTTGCTTTGAGACATGCAATTTAGCCAATTATCATTTCTACTCTTAATTGCAATATTCCACAACAACTTAGGGTCTATCTGCCATGCTGGATGTCTTAGAATATGCGAAAGTAAGTAATTCGCATTACGCTCATCGCCTTCACTAATTGCTAATATTACTGAGGCAATAGAATGCACTAACTTTATAAGCGGTTGTTCTAAAATATTATTTTGGTCTGTATAAATAATTGGAATGTTATTTTCATTAAGAAGATAGGCAATTTGTTTAAGGCTTTGGTTATTACGGGCAAGTATAGCAATTTCTGGTTTTGCTTTTTGCCACAATTTTGTTATTTCGTGTGCCAAACTAACATCTTGATGGATTTTGTTTAAGTAGATTTTGTGCACAATGTTACTTTTAGCTTTTGGAGAGTTTAGTGCTTTTAGAGTTTTGTTGATTGAAGAATTTCTAAGTACTAATCTATCACTCGCTTGTGAGATTACTTTTGTTGCAGTATCTAAAATAGCCTGACTAGACCGATAGTTGTCTGTCAGCACAACAAGCTTTGCTTTGGGGTAATTATTCTGAAAAGTTAACATATTGGAAAGTTCTGCCCCGTTAAATTTAAAAATTGATTGATCATCATCGCCAACGACCATCAGATTTGGATTATTTAAATTTGTGTGATGGTCGGCCACCAAGTGAGCTAATTTCATTTGAGCTGAATTGCTATCTTGAAATTCGTCAACCAAAACATATAAAAACTGATCTTGTATTTCGGCTTGTAGTTGAGGATTTTGTTCGATAACAGTAATTACTTCAACCAACATATCTGCATAATCATAATATCCCCTTTGATGAAGCTCATTACGGTATTGTTTGTAAACATTCGATAAAGATAGCCACCACCGATTTCGTTCTTTTTCACGATGCATTCCTTTAATGTTTAATTTATTTTTTTGAATTAGATTGTGTTTCCATTTACTTGTATTGGTTGTTTTGTTGATTAGCTCATCTTTCGAAATAGCAAAGTCTAAGTCTTTTTTAATAACATCTGA
Organism: uncultured Candidatus Saccharibacteria bacterium; assembly: GCA_964603625.1. GTDB lineage: Bacteria > Patescibacteriota > Saccharimonadia > Saccharimonadales > JAGQNJ01 > HK-STAS-PATE-36. Next base: position 14,606 of record CAZRVM010000005.1, on the reverse strand, counting down.
GAGGCTTATTAGCGGAGAATACGAATTTTCAATTCCTTGAGGTGGTAATTTACTTATTTTTTCCTTTAGCTGATTCAGTTTTTTAAAACTTAATTGGTTAGATAATGCGTCTACCATGAAAGGTTCAATATCATCAATGTAAGCAAGATTAAGCGAAACTATAGCTTCTAGCTTATCTGGGGTTAAGCCAGCTTCTTTGACCAGTTTTAACCCAGTTTTAACATCGTTGACTGAGGTAAATTGGCCTGCAAATTTTAATGCTAGGGGATCATTTAAAGATAATTGACTAAGAATAGATATAATAATTTCATTTTGTACCGCATCAGGAACAGAACTGAGCTTTGCGCCGCTCCAGAAATAAGTTGGGTAAAAATTCATAAGCTCCGATGCAAAACTGTGAAAAGTTTTTACAACTATTTTGTTTGCATCACTACCTACCAATTTCTGAAGTCTTTGTTTCATATTGAGCGATGCTTTGTCGGTAAAAGTTAAACATAAAATATTTTGTGGATCAGTATCGGTTTTACGCAAAATATTAGCTACTCGCATACTCAATATTTGAGTTTTTCCTGTTCCCGGCCCGGCAACGACTAATACTGCCCCATCAATTTCGTCAACTGCTTTTTTCTGTTGAATATTTAATTTTTCATATTCTGATTGGAAGTTAGTCATTTTATTGTGCCGTCTAGTTTATGAATCTGATTGTGGTTTAGTCCAAAATAATGGGCAATTTCATGCCATAGAGTATGTCTAACTGCGCTATAAAGATTTTCTTTAGAATTGACACTTTGTTCTAGGGGTAATTTAAAAATTGTAATAACATCTGGCAAGACTAGATTATAGTTTGCTCCCCTCTTAGTTAGGGGTATACCTTCGTAAAGTCCAAATAATGTTTGGTCATTTCTCAAATGGAGTTTTTTAGCTTGCAACTCAGATGGCTTATCGGCTGTAACTATTGCAATATTTTTAAGTTTTGAAGTATATTTTTTGGGCAAAGTTTCTAAAGAAAGATTAATAAGTTCTTCAAATTCTGATTGGCTAGTATAGTACATAATTAAATTTAATAATATAAAAACCCACAAAATAATGTAGGTTTTTAAATCATATTTGTTCCTATTATGTTAGAAAGAATTTCCGTCAATTGGATTTGCTGGCGGAATATTGTTTTCTACATTTGAACTTTCGGTTGGTTGGCTTGAAGATGAATCCACATTTTCAACTGGTGCATCGTCAACACTTGGTACTTCAGGAACGGCAGGTGCTTCAGGAACCGCTGGTACTTCTGGTACATCTATGGCTGGTGAATTATCTGGAACACTCGGCTCAACTGATGGCGTACTCTCTGTAGCAGGGTTGAGATTAGTTGATGTGTCGTCAGTTACTGGAGTAACTGGGTCTGTTGGTGTTTGGCCAACACCTTGAGTTTGATCGCTAGGCTGTGTGCCTGGTAGTTGAGAATCATCCATAATTAATTTCTCCTTTTATATTAATATTACAAATTTAATTATAATACAAAATAAGCATAACTACAAAACAATTGTAAAGTTTACATTTTAAATAGCTTCAATTGTGCCACAGGCTAGTCTTGGTCCTCCACTATGCCCTGAGCCTGATTCGCCTGGAGTATATGGGTCCGGGTTAGCGTGAATCATCAATGAAGTACCGTCTGTTGTATCCAAAATAGAAACTGGACCAGGGCTTAGCGTAACACGTGTAGTAATTGCTTCTAAAACTCCATTACCGTTTTCGTCTATGGTTATGTTTGGCAAATCACCGGCATGGTATCCATGGTTTGAATCAGCATCACTGTTACCCGAAGGGCCTGGGTCAAAATGTCCACCAGCACATTTAAAGCCATCACAATCGCAACTTCCTTTCTCGTGAATATGTACTGCGTGTTTGCCTGGCTTTAAGATAGCTGGATCGCCCTTTGCTTCTAATCTTAAGTGCACATATTTAGCACCATTTATATTGAATTCTGTAAAAGTTGCTTTTGCTGAAATGCTAGGACCTTCAATTTTTGCGAACGCGCTAGCAGATACTTGCTTATCTGAAGACTCTATATTTAACTTCATTAATCCCCCTATTCTTAGTTAACTTATAATTACTATTATACTAGTAAAAGCAAGTTATCGTCATTTAACTAAACAAAAAACTCAATTATTTAGAAGTAGTTTTAGAGGTTATCAACACCCAAAGCAAAGCAGATATTAAAAATAAAATTGATACATAGAAAGCAATCCCACCATAGAGCTCTACTTTATAACCTTCACTGGGAAAGTTTTTAAAGTACTGAATAGCCGAAGTTGCATAAACTATTGAGCAAAGAGTAGCCGTAGCGAATAAAGCTTTAGTGCTAAATTCTAAGGCTATTATGATTAATGGAATAGTAAAAAGAATAATCGAATTGCTCGCCATTCCTCTTTCAGAATAAATACTGTATGATCCAATTGCTAAATACATAATAATTTGAATCAATATTATTCCTTTGTAATAAGTTGGTGATAAATTTCTGCTTCGGCTATACCACCAAAGCGCTAATGTAATACTAAATACAAGTAGGCTAATTACCCAACGTTGAATAAGTATTTCGGGAGTAATCAATTTCCAAAGTTTAAAAACTAAAGTTGTTGATGCGTATATTGCCGAAAAAACAAAACCTAATTTCGATACTCTAACGCTAGCAATTTGAAGTCTTTTGCTATTAATTTTTTGTTTTTTATTCATTTCGTTCATTTTAACATAACCAACTTAAAAAAGTAAAATCATATTGTTATTTTAAGTGGTTAAAGTGTTAAGATATAAATATGAATAATGTCGATGGTAGCCTTAAGTCTACTAATCATAAAAATAATATTAGAAGCCAATTAGTTAAAGTTGGGGTTACTCCGTATGGACTACTCAAAGGTGAAGCCAGGCACTTACATAGTATTGTTCATGGCAATGAGGAAATTCATGGTGCAGTTTATGGTAGAACCGATGATGGATCGGCTATGATAGTGGCAACCGATAAAAGAATTCTTTATTTAGATCACAGAATATTATTCAGTAAATCCGAAGTTATTACTTATGAAGTAGTAAGTGGTGTTACTATCAAAGAATTAAGTGGTTATGCCGGTGTTGTTTTACATACTAGAATTCGTGATTTTAGATTAAGGTTTGTTAATATCAATTGTGCTAGAATTTTCGGTAAATACATAGAATCGAGGTGCATTCTAACTAATATGAATTTGCCAGAATCATTAGCTTCTGAAAAACATATACCAGTTTTTAATGTAGATAGGATAGTGCAGAAAGAATTTTCAAAAAAAGTTGAAACTTTTTTAATTTCAAATGACACGGCAGTGTTATCTACTGTAACAGCTAACTTAACCGTACAAGGTTCGGTAGTTTTTTATGTTGTAGACAACAATAATTTGATATATATCGTTACAAAAACAAAAACAGCCAAGTCTTATAACATCACAAATAATCCATCCGTAGCTGTCACAATTTTTGATAAAGATAAAATGCAGACACTTCAAATTGAAGGAGTAGCATTTATTGAGACCGATCCTAACATTTCTAAAGAAGTATATCGTAAGTTGCTACTTCCACATAAAAAAAATGGTACTTCAATTATTTCGCCACTATTTCGAATGCCAGCTGGTGAATATGAATTAATAGTAGTTAAAACTCAACATTATAAATATGCAGATTATGGCCAAAAAGAAATTGATAAAATCAATTGATTAATAATGTAAAACATAAGTTTCAAGTAAACTTTTTAAGTTAATGGTGACTTGAGGGGGGTTATTGTTGGGAAAAATTAAAAGTTATTGTATGATTGTTTTATTATATTTTAATGGAGGCTAATAAAAATGTCAATCAACCAAAAAAGTATAGTCGTTCCGAGTTATTTAAAAATAAACAAAATTATTGCCTATGTTTTATATGTATGGGTAATATTTGGAGTTATAGCACTTATGCTGAGAGTGTTTTTGCTAGCTTTTTCAGCTAATGCCGAAACCCCATTCGTTAGGTTTATATATAATACTTCTACTGACTATTTGAGTCCGTTTAGGGGTATCTTTCCATCAAAAAGCATTGGCTCGACCGGTTATTTTGATGTAGCTGCAGTTTTTGCAATTATAATATACCTTTTTGTAATGTGGGGATTTTCTACATTAATAAACTACATACAATATAAGATAGATGTTTCAATTAAAGAGCAAAAGAAACAAGTAAAATTAGTCAGCAATAAAGATAATCAAAAAAGCACACCAAGAAATCCTAAGTTTAAGAACTAAGATAAAATAATTTTTAGTTTCTAGTTGAATATTTTTACAATTATTTATTACTCTATTGTTGTAAAATTATCAAAAAAGTAGTAAAATATAGACAATAGCGTTAATGTTTGCTATAAATATAACGAAATAATATAAATTTCGTAACGGTGGAAGACTGGAGTATTACTTTATGTCAAAAAACAATCCTGTTTTTTTTGACAATACTGGCAAGCGTCAAAAAATAGTAGATTTTATTCTATTAATTTTAATGTTTGTTGTTGTAATTGTTGGATTTGGAATTTTTTATTACACAAGGCCTATTTCAAAAATAGAGCAAAATGTTTATCATACTCAAGAATTACCAAGCAATAATTCGGTAACTGTGCTTTACACAGAAACAAATTCTGGTTCTTACACTGTTTTGGGTGATCAAATTCAAAATATTCACAATATAATCGTTCCAAAATATTTTGTTTCAAATTTAGGAATTTCTATTCCACTGAGTTATGAAAAGTTAAATAAATCAGTCTTGCAACAGTCTAAAAATGCAAGCACTGCTTACAATACTTATTATTTATTGAGTAGTCAAAACTTTGCTCTGCAACCAATCGAGAGGAATTTTTCAACCCCTGCTGATACCACATTACCAACACTGTTAGTTAATGATTTATCAAACGAGATTGTGGCTAGTATCAGTAGCGAAAATGCTTCAGGTTTATATATTAATTTAGATTTAAAAAATATAAAAACAACTAAGGATGTTCAAATTTATGCAGATTGGTTAAATAAAGTAAAAAGTTCCCTAAATGGAAAAGGCTTACATTTGGGGCTTATGGTTGATCCAGCAGACATTAATGGAGTCAATAAGAATTTATTGAGTATTGCCGAGCAACTGTATTTGGGTCAATCTAAAACCACACTTGAAAAGCAATTATTAGGTTTAAAAAATTTAGAGGGCACTAAGATTAATAATTTAACAATAGAACTACCAACAACTTCAACTAAAACCGATACCAGAGAAAATTCGAAATCTACTATAAATGTTGATTATCGTTCGGTTGATGACCTTTTATTGAATAAACAAGTTAACCGGACAGACCATAGTATTACCATAAAAGATAATTCTTTTGTATTTAATATTTTTGATGCAGTTTCTGACTATAACTATATGAAAGATGTAAAAAATATAATCAAAGAATCTAAAATTGAGTTTGCTATTTCTGATCCAGGTTTTGAAGAATATACTTTGTGGAAAACTGTTAATAATAATCTATCCGACAAAGATACAATTAGAATTTTATCTGAAGAAACCGCTTCTGGTTTAGTAATTAATGAACAAGGTAATGGGCAGGTTTATAATTTGAAACAAGAAGCTTCTCCTGGAGAAAGAAAACTTACATTTAATAGCAAACAAGAAATTGAATCGAGTGAGCTTACTAAATTAGATACCGTTAATGAAGTAGTTAAGCAAGGTGAAGGCACTAAGAAAGTTGCATTGACTTTTGATGATGGACCAAACCCAGTCTATACCCCAAAGGTTATGGACATTCTTGAGTCTTATGGCGTGAGAGGAACTTTTTTTGCTACTGGCCAGAATGTTTTAGCTTATCCCGAAACCGCTAGAGCAATAGTAAATAGAGGTCATAAGTTAGAAAATCATACATTTAATCACCCAGTTTTTAACGAGCTAACACCTCAAGCTAAACGGAGCCAAATTGAGCAAACTAATAAAGTTATTCAAGAAATTACCGGCACAAAACCTCAGTTTTTTAGAATGCCATATAGTGACAGGAATGAGGCATCTAGTACAAGTGATGATGCATATTTAGCGCTTTTAAAGGAGTTAGGGTTAAAAGCTAGTGAATACGAAATAGACTCTAAAGATTGGCAACTTTCTTCAAGTGATCAAATAGTTGAGAGAGTTAAGCAAGAATTTGAAGCTAGTAATGGTCATTATAGTGAGGTACTCTTGCATGATGCTCACGAAAACGAAGAACTTACCTTAGAAGCATTACCCAAAATAATTGAATACATAAAGAGTCAAGGTATTGAGATAGTAACAGTAGATAAATTAGTTGACGAACCTGCGGCTATTACATCTAATGCCTCAAGCAATACTTATCATGCTTTAATAGTTCAAAGAGGAATTGTTAAAATTGCTACTATAATTAGTATTATATTTATAGTCTTATCATTAATTAGGTATATTTGGATGTTTGTCGGGTCGTTATTCTATAGAGTAAAAAGAAGTTTACTTAAATTTTTATGTTTGAATTTAAATTTAAACACTAAATTATTACCTCGCTTGGATATAATAATTGCATGTTATAACGAGGCAAAAGTTATTGGTAAGACAATTGAAGCAATGCAAAAAAATAGTTACCAGAACTTCAAGTTAATTTTAGTTAATGATGGGTCCACTGATAAAACTGCTGAAATAATTAAAGGATATGCAGTTAAAGATAAAAGAATAAAACTTATTTCAATAGCAAATGGTGGGAAGGCAAAAGCTTTAGAAAAAGGCTTATCAGCCTCTAAGAATAAATGGATTGTGTTCTGTGATGCTGATACAATTTTTGCAACAAACGCATTATATGAATTTGCCCATACCGCTACAATAGATAGGCGTTTATCAGCTGTTGCAGGTAAAATATTAGTTGGTAACGATATCAACCTTCTTACAAGAGCGCAATTAATTGAGTATGAGATTGCTTATAGGTTTGTTAAATCTGCCCAAGATGTTACCAATATGATAACGGTGGTTCCCGGGGCTGCTGGCCTATGGAACCGAAATAACTTAGTTAAAGCTGGTGGTTTTATGTCTGATACGTTAGCAGAGGATGCCGATACCACTATGCGCGTGATTTCAAATGGTGGTCGCGTAGGTTATCGAGCAAAAATTATTGCCCGTACTGAAGCGCCAGAAAAACTTAAAATGCTCTTTAAGCAAAGAACTCGATGGCAACTTGGTAATATGCAATCAATTTATAAACACAGGAAAGGTTTATTTAGTTTTAAATATGGCACTCTCGGAGTAGTGGGTTTGCCAATGTTCTTTATAGATTTATTAGCTGCCGTAACTTATCCCTTTATTTTAGTGTTTACTATTTTTATGGTTTTTGGTCAAGGTTATGGCAGTATTAATAAATTAAAAGTAATTTTAGCTCACCCACTTTCTGATTTTACAGTTTTCTTGGGGTTAATTCTAATAATAGTTGAAGTACTTTTGGTGCTATATGTTGTTTTGAGCGCAAAAGTATCATTGTGGAGTAAAGTTAAATTGGTCGTAACAATTCCCTTCTATGTTTTAGTGTATAAAATGTACTTGAGTTTGTTCACGCTAGTTGCCTTATTGCGAGCTTTAAAAGGCAGAATGCACGGTTGGGGTTTTCAAAACCGAACTTCTAGTGTTTCAATAAATAACTAGTATCTAGAAATTTCCGCTATTAATAAATCAGACTCTAGTAGTTTTTACTAAAGATAAAATATTATTCTATTCAAAGAGTATTTATGTTATTAATTTAGAATTATATAAACAAATTTTCCTATTAAAAATTTTTGTCTATAGGTGTTAAGAAAAATACTAATAATTTAAGTAAAAGAACAACTTAAGCTTATGTTATAATATAGTTCTTGTGCAACAATATATAAAAACACACAAATTATTAAAGAAAGTAAAATATCTTAGTTTAAGCATTGTTGGTGTTGCAATGAGTTGGATTATTATTTGTTCTAACTCAACTGTTGGTGCGGTTGGCTTATCTACAAATTCTAGTGTAACTGTTGTTGCGACTTATTATGGTGGAGAATTCAATAATAATTGGATAATAGATAATGTTAATCAGTGTAGTAGAATCAGCAATGGTGAATTCAGCGCAGAATCTTTGGGAGCAGTAGTTGATTCGGTTTGTGATGATGATAATGGCTTGGGGTATTTAAATGATATTCCTTTACACAACACAGTGAGCTTTGCAGAGTTGAGCGTTAATGCCAGTAACCGAGATTATTCTGCTCTGGGTAATTTGCCGGCCGGGACTAGGTTGGAGATAGAATATAAGGGAAAATGTTTGGTTGCTGAGAAACGAGATGTTGGAACAGGTGGATATGGTATGAATGGATATCCTAGAGCAATAGATTTATGGTGGCAAACTGCCAGAAGTTTAGGTTTTACTAATGGTTTTGATACTGTTAATGTACGCCTAGCTGGCACGAGCCCATTAACGCCACTAGGGCAAAATAGTGTTTGTGGTTCAGTAATTACTAATACTACTCCCCCACCTCAACAAACCAACACAACTCCAACAAAACAAAAAAACAATCAATCGGTGAAATCTAAAGAGAAAACTAATATTTCCGCTCAGACGCCACCAACTACACCTGTTGCTAGTCAAGAACCAATTAATGCAAGTGAGCCAGGTACTAAATCTGCTTCAGTTACAAAATATGTACCAGAAAATATAGAAAATATGGCATCAACAAATTCTAGTAAGGCAAATTATCTAAAGTTTTTCATACCAGGTATGGTTGGAATGTTTTTAACAAGTGCTTTAATGACTAATAAGATTACAAAATTACGAAAAAAATTAATTAAGACTACAAAATAAATCATCTATTTCTAGAAAGTTTATTTATATTTGTTCATTAGCTTTCGTTAGTTGGTGTTACAATTATCGTAAATGGATAGATTAATCAAACCATTTTTATGTTTAAGTTTAGCTCTTTTAGTTTGTTTATTGCTTTTCCCTATAAAAGTATATGCCCTCAATGATGATTTTGTTATAAATTCTTTTAAAACAAACGCAATATTGAATCGAGATGATCCTCAGGGTAAGTTATCTATTTCAGAAGATATAGAAGTTAATTTTAATACTCACAAACACGGTATTGAAAGAGCTATTCCTAATTCCTACGATGGGCACTCTTTAAGACTTAAAGTCAAAAATGTTAACTCTCTTGCAGGCACTCCAGCAGATTGGACTACCTATACCACAAATGACAATACGGTTATCAGAATTGGCGATCCAAATAAAACTATTATTGGCAGTCAGCAATATCACATTGAATATGAAGTTTCTAATGTTATTGGTTTTTATGAAGATCATGATGAACTTTATTGGGATATAAATGGCGACCAGTGGCAACAAACCGCAGAACATGTTTCTGCTAGCTTTAAGTTAGATAATGGTTTAAAAATCAAAGTTAATATGCTTAAGTGTTTTACTGGGCAATTCGGAAGCGATAATAATTCTTGTACAATTGAAAACCAACAGAATAAAATTAATGCAGAAACCACAACTCCACTAAAAGCTTATGAAACACTTACAATAGTTGCAGGGTTTGAAAAAGGATTTTTTACTCCTCCTAGTTTAATTGAAAAACTTACAGATAATGCTGGAATTATTGTTGCTTTAATAGGCCTGCCGTTATTTGGTATTATTTCTGGTTTTTTAATTTGGTTTTTCAGGGGTCGTGATGCTAAAGGTGGCGGGGTTATCGTTCCTCAATATGATTCTCCAGAAGATTTAACAATAATCCAATCTGGTACATTGGTAGATTTTATTACAGATAATAAAGATATTACAGCGGTGATTATTGATCTAGCTCGGCGGGGGTATTTACAAATTATAGAAACAAAATCTAAAAAATTATTTAAAGATAAATTAAGTTATAAACTTAAACTTATGAAATGTGATTTAAATGGCCTTTCTTCAACAGAGAGTAAATTATTGCAGTCTATATTTGACCCATTTACAGATGGTACAGAACAAGAACTAAATAAATACAATGCTAGCTTTGCAGGTGAGATCACAAAACTTAGAAGTTCTGCTCAGCAAGAGTTAATTAAAAAAGGTTATGTGCAGAAAAAGAAATATTTAATACCCACTTTAATAATTTGTTTGTTTGTTGCTGTGATATTGTTGTCATCAAAAATTTCGTCATTATTTTATCTTAATAGCTCTGGGTACTTTATAGTCGGTGCAATCGTTGGTTTAATAATCTTTGTTATATTTGCAAAATATTTTAGTTCTAGAACTGCTAAAGGCAGAACAGCTTATGAACATCTTTTAGGGCTAAAAATGTATATGGAGCTAGCCGAAAAAGATAGATTAAAAATGCTAGAAAGCCCAAATGCCAAATACGCATCTAAAACTAATGAACCTACCAAAACGGTGGAGTTTTTTGAGCAACTTCTTCCCTATGCAATTGCATTTGGTGTAGAAAAAGAATGGGCTAAACAATTTCAAGATATTTATAAAGAAGCACCCGAATGGTATAAGGGTTCTAGCAATATAAGTGCCTTTAATGCAGGGTATTTAACAAATTCAATTGGAGAAGGTCTTGTTTCGGGTATGAAAAATAGCTATACAGCACCAAGCAGTTCCGGGAGTAGTGGTTTTTCTGGTGGGGGTGGATTTTCTGGTGGTGGTGGCGGAGGAGGTGGTGGCGGAAGCTGGTAAATTATAAATTTAAAGCAACTTCTTTCAACATAAATGTAAAAAATTGAAGTATTTATTATTGCTTTTATATATACTTTAATGTATTATATTGAACGGCCTTAAAATGGCCAAAAAGCACATTCAAATAAGCAACAGATCTAAAAGCGACTACTAAGGGAATAGTTTCAATCTTTATTGTTTCTATACAAACTTTAGTAGCTTAGACCTTAGATTATTAACGCAAGTTATTTTAAAAGCTTGCACAAATAATAATCTTGCTTAAGTTAAATGCTGTAAACACGCAAGTAGTGTTAACAGTTCTATTGGAGTGCTTTCATTTATAAAAATAATTAATGAAAGGATCCTTATTAAACATGGAAAAATTTCAAGAACAACAAAATAACCCAAATCGATTAAGGAGTTTTTTAGCAATTTCAAGCCTGGTAATTGGTGGAGTTGCCTTAAACGCTTGTAATGTAAAAGATACTAATTTACCTCCAGAAACAGTGCTTATTAAAAGCGGACAAGTTGATATTACCGCAGGAGAGTATGATGCTATTGTAGATGCTGCTGATAGGTGGAATTTGCCAGCCGGACGGCTTGGAAAGCTAGCTTTATGTGAGAGTGGGATGAGTGCTGAGGCTGATAATGGTGGACATGCTGGGCCTTTCCAGCAATCTAAGAAGTATTGGGCTAAAAGATTATCAGATTATAATAGCGCAACTGGTGAAAGTTTATCTGGTAATATTAAGAATTTTGAAGCAAACGCAAATGTATCTGCAAAAATGATTCATGATAAAAGTGGTTCAAAATATTCTAAATCTCACAATGGCTTACCAACCGACTGGGTTCAATGCCAAGCTGGTTGGGATGGCAAAAATAATAAAAGCCACTTATGGGATTTAGCAACATTTCGAATTTTTCAATTACGCCAAAAAGATTAAAAATAAGAAAAAAGAACTTTGTAAGTTTACTTAGTTAGAAGTTAAAAAACTAAAGTATTTAACAATAGTGTATTTAGCGATGTTATTTAATTAATTATGTACGAAGGCACATATTCTTTCGATAAAAGCCGACATTTTCATTTTTAAAGGTACAGAATATTTATTTATGGATGTCTATCTTATACTGTAGATATTATTTAATTGGTAAATTTTACTATTGAAGCCTAAACAAATATAACTTGTTATAATAGTAGTTATGAAAGCGCCTATACTTAATACAAAAAATCATGACTTGAAACTCGTCGAACCCGATGTTAGCCGTGATGTGGCTAATAGTGTTAAATGGCTTGAAGGAGATATGGGACATGCCACATTACAACTTATGGGTGTTACTAATGAGCACAATAAACCTACAACACTTAAAGATGAAGAAGAGCGAATTAATAGTTTTTTGACTAGGCAAGACCAGCTAAATTGGATGATAGAGTATCAAGGTGAAGTTGTTGGCTCCGTTTGGGTAGACTTAGAAGATAGTGATTTTCTGGCAAGCCCTTCCGTTCATATAATGATTAGCAATCCAGAAATGCGTGGAAAAGGGTTAGGCTTGGCTTCGGTAAGTTCAGTATTAAATTATCTAAAAAATAGTGGCGAGAAAACTATTTATTCGCGTTATTTAACAACTAATCAAGGATCTCAACACTTGTTATCAAAATTAGGTTTTGACTCTCTAGGAGCACCTTATAAGGACGGTGACCTACTATTTCAAAATGTAAAACTTGATTTTAATATTACTTCCGAAAGTGAAAATTAAATAATGGCAAAAGCGTATTTTATTGGTGGCGCACCTCGTGTCGGTAAAACTACCACTCTCAAAGAGCTGGTGAAACAGAAGGCTTTATTTGGTGCTTCAGCAGACGCTATTCGACATTCCATTCGCGGTGTTTTGAGTGCAGAAGATAAACCAGAGTTATTTAAAATTGCTCGCGGTGCTTTTAGTTCACCAGAAAATGTTGAGAATATGCGGAGAAAGCCAAAAGTTGTTGTTGAACATCAAAACAATGAGTCGGAAGTTGTCTGGAAGTCTGTGATTGATTTTGTTAATTTTAGCATTGAGGATGGTCAGGATATAGGTGTGGAGGGTGTTGCTATCTTTCCACATAATTTTACTACCGAAATGTCGTTTGAATATAAAGTTGTGTTTATCGTTAATCTTCAAGACCAGACTGAGACGATATTGCGTCATGCACATGAGAACACTTTTGATTGGCTTCACAAATACGATGACGAAATTATTAGAGCTTTTTGTGTCTTTGATCTTGAATTGAATAAATATTATTTTAAGGAAGCCAAGAAATATAATTTGCCTATCGTAACAGTTGAAGAAGATTTTTCAAAAAGCGTTAACGAGGCTGTCAAAGTCTTAATCAACTAATGGTGCGTAAACAATAAAGTCTATCAAATTTAAAAAGTCGGGGGAATATTTCGTCAAAAGTCAAATATAACAGCGGGGTTTAGCTTAAAATGATGGTGGCTATCTAAAGATAGCCACCAGTTCCATAATTTATGTTTTTGTAAATATCGTTATAGATTTGATTTGCTTCTTTGTTCTCAAGTGTTCGCTCAAGGTGTCGTAAAGTTATGCGAACCAAAACATTTTTTTGGTTGCTCGATATGCCCAAACGCTCCTGTATTTTCTGTGGTAAATCTTTGTGGGTGGTTTCGCTCAATATCTCAACGCTTTCTAAAATGTTCTGCTTATTTTCTAAAGCCTCGCGGATATCTTCGTTTATATCTTCCTCAACATAGCCAGCGGGCACGCTGTACGACATATCCCGTTGTATTGCGGGCTGATGTGAAACTTCACGGTATTTCTCTAGGTCTTTCATTTGTTCGGCAACTTTTAGATTGGTCGAACGCAAATAGCGTATATCGGGAATATCTTTTAAGGTCATGACGAGTCTATCTAACCCCATGCCTAATGCCCATCCAGAGTATTCACTTGGGTCAAGCCCAGCGTTTTCTAAAATCTGGTCATTTATTAACCCACACTCCAAAATCTCAATGTCCTTATCGCCCATAACTGCATTTACCTCAATGCCTTGTTTTGTATATGGGTGAGGCGAATCTATAATGCGCAGTTTCCAACTAGGAGCAGCAGTATTTGCCACACCTTTAACAACATCGAGCAAATCATCTTGGACAATTGGTGTATCTTTGCCGGTCTTAACAATACGCCACATTTCCAGCATGTGGACTTGTCCGACATGCTTCTTGTCGGTTACATCTCGCCGATATGCTAGCCCAGGCAACAGAATAACAATGTCGTTCCAATCATTACGGGTTGCAGCTAATTCTCGCAAAATAGCGGGTATTTGTGCGGTAGTGTGCGTTCGTAAAATATGTTCATTGTCTACATAGTGCGTATAAGTTGATGAGCGACTAATGTTGTCGCTGGCGATCAACAGATTGTCGTAATTGTCGGCGACAGTTACGATGGGGTTCTTGCGATATACTCGAATATCAGAACTTTTATGTGTTTGACGCATATAATCTGCAATTTTTTCGTATAGCAGAGAGATTGCATGTTTGTGTTTACTATTTGTTAGGTCCGGAATTGCCAAATATTCGTTTAGTTTTTCTTTTGTTAGTGGTTTAATATACATTTTCATAGTTTTCTCCTTAGTTAATTAAATAAAAAAGCCCCTATATCGAGGGGCTTAGGTTCTTGTTAGTTGCTACTATTTATTTTGTAAAGTCAGATAGACCCCCGAGAGAAGAGGCCATAAAAAAGTTCTTAAGCGATATTGAAATTGCTTTCATAACCATCATTATAGCATAGATTATCATCTAACGCAAGTAATATATTGAGCTATCTGTCAAGTGTTTTCTATTTGAATAACCTTTTCTAATAAAATATTAAAAATTGGTAGGGAAAAGTTCAAAAATATATATGGCTG
>CAZRVM010000004.1:36079-40826 GCA_964603625.1 uncultured Candidatus Saccharibacteria bacterium | reverse complement strand
CACCACAATTTGTCTTTCTAAGAATTTGTTGCCCGCATGGGTAATTTCCGATATTCTATACCCCCCAAATTTAAAAAATACCAGAACTTTTATCACATTATTTATGATATTTATAATTACACCTTTAAAATCTTCAATCACAAACTAGGATTCGTTTAAGTACTTTTTCCGAGATTCAAAGATAGTAAATATTTTTTATAAATGAACCATAACAAAAAATAGTATATATTCAAAAATTCAAAACTAAATAAATATATTTTGGAATTATCTTTTTGTTTTATAGAGAAAATAAAGTGGCATACAGGTAATTGGAAAAATTAAAAATATACCGGGATACAGAAGCTGTAGTACGACATTATTTGGGCTATAGTTACCGTTAGTCATTACTGTAATTGTATTTACCAAAACTATACACAAACACATAAGCATAACTATATGCAACCATGCAAATAACTTATCTAAAATCATATTGGACTTTAAGGTTGGTTTAAAATAAAACAATCTAGTATAAAGGATTGCACGCACTATAAACACAGCACCAAATAATAATAATGGAACAAAAACCTCTCTGCCAACCGCGACAACTGCCGTACTATACAACCACACAAAATTATTGATACTCAATATTAATAAGGTATGTGTTACTTCCCATGTGGCATGTAAATATGCTCCACCCTCATTATGTGGTTTTCCAATCCTAATAAATGCAATATATGTTTCATACAAAAACATTGGAATGTAAAAAAACAATGGAATTAAGATTAAGTATACGGCCATTTACATCAAATCCTTAGATATTTGAGCTTGGCTTATACTTTTAAACAATTTCAACAAAGCCTTACCTGTTATTAAAAATAAAAACAAATATAACATTGGAAAAAGATAGCCCCAATGTTGTATATTTTCTGTGGCACTGAATGCTTGAGATGTGAGCAGATAACCGTTAACAGCAAACGGTTGTCTTCCAAATTCCGCTACCATCCAGCCAAGAATAACTACAACTACCGCTAAACTCCCAAGTGGCATAAGTGCAACCAGCATAGGTTTTTTATATCTTTTACCTCTCATATTTTTATTTAATTTTTTATTATGCAGTACAACAAATATTAATGGGAATATAGTAATTATAACCACCAATAGCATTTTAATTTCAAATAATATATTTAAAAATAACATCGGCCATGTTTCTTTAGGGAACTCGTTTAAACCTTTTACTTCAGTATTCGGATTATTACCTGTCAACAAACTTAATCCATTTGGTATTCGAATACCACCCTCAACTTTACCTTCTGAATTGAAACGGCCACCAATAATATATGGTGCATTAGTTGTAGTTTGTTGCACACTTTCAATAACAGAGAATTTACGAGGTTGACTATGGGCTAGATACTGGGTTTGTAAGTGTCCTAATATAGCAGTTATGGCAATAAGAATTAAAGAAATAGCAGACAAATATAACATAATAGCTTTTACTGCCTTTATATCTTTATTTTTAGATTTATTTTTCAATAAATAATATGAGTAAAATCCCAATACGCAAAGTACAGTTGCTAAATAATATCCCATAACCGAATGACTCGTCATAAAAAATGCAGTTTTAGTTAAAAGAGATCCAAGTGGATTATTACTGACTACTTGTCCATTAACTACATCAAGATTACCCGGATTTTGCATCCAAGCATTACCCAAAGTAATTGTTATAGCAGAACCGAGTGAACCTAGTAAAACGGGCAATCCAATTAACCAGTGTTTCCAACCTTTAACCTTTCCCCATGTTGTCATATAAAAAGCTAGAAAAACTGCTTCTAACATAAAAGCATACCCCTCCCAACCAAACGCTAACCCCATTATGGGACCACCAAACTTGATAAGATTTCCCCACATTAAAGACATCTGAATAGAAATAATAGTACCCGATGCAACACCAGCAATAACTAAAATAACTGATACTTGTGATATGTACTTAGCGTGTTTAATTAAAATGGAATCTTTTCGTCTAAGGCCGATGAATTCAAAAACTAAGAAAACTAACGGCAATCCAACGCCAAATAATGCAAAAATAATATGAAAAGCTAGGCTGTCCGCCATCAATGCGCGAGCAAAATTAACATCTAATGACATTAATTAATACTAACATGTTAATTGTTAAGTTTGATAGCAAGATTTTTATAAACTTAATAACTTAAATTTATTTAATATTAATAATTTACATGCTTTTTTTATGACAATAAAATATCATATTTAATAAAAAGATTAGACTAGGAAGAGATTATGGTTGCTGGTGGAGTAGGGGGGTGTGCAACTTGCAAAAGTAAGTTTCTTGGATGAGCCAAAAATCTGTACCCGCAAGTGCACACCCCCTAATCTCACTAGCTCTTCCGCTTCTCAGCGATGCGGAAGAGCACCACACCGATACCGATCATGACGAAGGCGATGATGATCATCGCGATGTCATGATCGGTGCCGGTGTAAGCCAGCTCCGGGGTAGAGCTAGCAAGGGGCTCACGCACGATCGAAATCGGCGGAATGAGTCCCACCTCCGGGATGGAGGTTGTGGTGGCCGGAGCCGTTGTGGCCGGAGCCGTGGTCGTCGGAGCCGTGGTGGTGGTCGTTACCGGAGCCGTTGTGGTCGGAGCCGTGGTTGTGGCCGGAGTCTCGCACCGAAGAGCGGGTACTTCGACGAACCGCGTGTCCACCTCCGTGTCGCCATCGTTCCAAGTCAGCTCGAAGCTGACAGTGGTGGCATCGATCTGGCTGTTGCCAGTCTCAATACTGATGGCTCCGGTGGAAGCACCTGGCTCCAAACCAACGACCTCGCGCGTAGCGATGTCGCCGAACCTGATGAGCACATTCATAGCACGCTCATCGTTGTTGGCGAAGCTCGCCTGGAGCTCCACGACGTCATCCACGCAGACCGCCGAAGCGCTCTGTGTAGTCTCCCACGCACCGGCAATCGGTGCGAGGATCACCGTGGTGACCGCGCTGAGCACGGTCGCAAACAACAATTTCTTCATGTTACCATTCCTTGGGGAAGACCAACCTAAGTTGGCGCGAGAGAGTTTCTCTCGGTTGGGAATGAATCCCACCTTTTTGCCAAATTTATACTAATTTATACTACTTTTAGCAAAAAAGTGGGATCCACTCCTAGAAGAAATCTTATAATCTATTCCTAGTCTGTTAATGCTAAAGTTATGATTCTTCAATCTGTTAAACAGTGCAAAATCATTACTTTAGCTTTTCATGTTCATTAAAAAATGAACATCGCAACATTATAGCACTTATGCTTATTTTTGTCAATACCACTTTATCCTCACACTAATCTATGCCTAAGCAAACCATCCTAGCGTGATTCTAAAATCTTTGAAAGTTCTGGGGCATCTATTTCTAGTTGTTGCCCAGAATTTATTCCTCCAGCTAGAAGTTTTTGAGCAACCAAATTTTCTACCGCTCGTTGCATTACCCTCCGTAATGGTCTTGCTCCTAAACGAGGGTCATAACCCTTTTCTACCATTAGCTCTTTTGCTCTGAGTGTTAGAGTTACAGTTACTTTTCTATCTGATAATGTTTTATTTAATGAACCCACCAATAAATCTACAATTTGCAGTAACTCCTCTTTTTTAAGTGGCCTAAATAAAACAATTTCGTCATAACGATTCAGAAACTCTGGTTTAAAAATATTTGCATTTATAAGTTCGTCTACAAATTCGGATTCAAAATCTTCTAAGTTTTGACCCTGGCTAATGTGAGCTCTGATTTTCTCTGCTCCTGCATTACTTGTACAAATTATTATTGCATCTCTAAAGCTAATTGGCCGATTATTTGCATCTCTTAGCACCCCTTCGTCTAACATCTGTAGCAATATATTCAGCACATTGCTGTGAGCTTTTTCTATTTCATCTAAAAGCACTACACTAAAGGGCTGTTTAGCAATTTGAGCACACAAGCTATAAAGGTCCGATGAAGCAACTGCCAATAACCTGTTAGCATCTTCAGGGCGAGAGTATTCATTAAGATCTATTCGCACCAACCTTTCTTCGCCACCAAAATAAACAGAGGCTAAAGATTTAGCCAGCTCTGTTTTGCCAACTCCCGTTGGGCCTAAGAACAAGAAAGTCCCAATTGGCTTGTTTTGATTGCGAACACCACTCCGAGCCCGCCTTAATGCATCACTAACTAAGGTTACGGCTCGTGATTGATTTATCATCCGTTGATGAATTTTCTGCTCCAAATTCAAAAGCACATCACGCTCAGTCGCCGTATTTGCCGACTGAACTTTTACATCAAACGACTTCTCAACTGCCTGCTTAACACTGGTTGCTGTAATAAAATGTTTCTGTTCTGGGAAATTAGAAGCAAGCTCTAAAAGTTTTAATGCTTTGCCTGGAAATGCCTGCTCATGTATGAACCTTTCTGCTAAAGAATAAGCTTCACCAATTGATTGATACATATACACCAACTTACTTTTTGCTTCTAAAATAACTAACTCATCTTCAATAACTTGAATTGTCTCATTGTGGTCTAGCGGGCTAACAACTACCCTGTTTGCATATTGAGCCAAAGCTGGATTTTGCTGACTCAAACGAATCCACTCTTGATCAGATAAAGATAAGATGATTTTTATACTACCAGCTTGCAGTATAGGTAATAACAGATTAGATAAATCTACCGAGCCTGTAGCTTCGCGTAAAAATAATTGTGCGTCGTCCAAAAAAATTATTACATTTTTAGCCCGTTTGGCTTCGTTAAA
>CAZRVM010000004.1:30919-35979 GCA_964603625.1 uncultured Candidatus Saccharibacteria bacterium | reverse complement strand
TGATTAATGCTTTGTTCACGACTTGCCACTGGCCGATGTATAAATCCTCCATTTTGAATTAAATCTGTAACATTCAAACCAATATGATTAAGCAGTGGTGCCCAGCCAAAACTTAAATCTCTTCCAATACCGCCAAAATGATTTTTTTCTTTAGCTCGTTCGGCCATTAATCTTATGTGATTTAACCAACCTACCCCATTCTCAATATCTTCACTATCTAAAGTTAGCTTAGCCAAAGTCTGATTTGCTTCTGGCATAGAAAGAATTAAAGCACCTGCCAGATCGCCAGAATCAATTTCGGTTTTATAAAATTTTTTAGCTAAACGAAGAGCAGTGCTCCAAACTAAAGCACTAGAACCTTCGTCGTCTGCAGAATGTTCTTGCAAAAATTTATTACTAATCCCGTATCTGGCACTAAAAAAATAGCCACCTGTTTGATTAGAAATAACCCGAGACAGTTCTTTTGGAGTCATTTCTGCTTTTAAATTTGCCAACAAATATTTACTTAAAATTTGACTTAAATCGTTAACCTGCGAGATCTCGGCAGTTGGCGCTAATTCATCTAGTTCGCCGTAAAACCATGCTAAAAACATTATGTTAAAACCAAGTGGTATCAAAAGTAGCCAGCCAAGTGAAATATTACTAATTAAAACCAACCAAACAATTCCCAGTACACAAATTAAAGACACCGCTACAAGCCCTTCTCTAATTAAGCGATTGTTTAATTTCATACTAAAGCGGGCTTTAATGGCTCGTTCAGAATTTATATTGCAATGTAATCCTTCGCTCATAAAATAAACCCAAAAATGCTCAAAAAAATTGCTATTACTGGAAACCAAGGCACTAAAGGCCAAATTAGAATAATTAAAATTCCGGTTGCTAAAGAAGCGATAATTCCTAAAAATCCTACGAATATTAAGATTGTTCTGAGTAAAGTACCGATTAACCTAGAAACGAAATTATCAATTGATGCCTGAACTCTCATATCAATGGAGCCTTTGTTAGTGTTGCTGTAAGTTTGTTTAAATGGTGAAAACCAGGTTCTTATCATTGCAGGAATTGAAAATGCCTGATTAACCCAGTTTATTCGCTCATTTACTGCTCGTTTCCAAGCCCATTGCCAGCCAACACCATACCACCATTTTAAGACTAGCATCATAACCATAGCCTTTATTGTAACTCAAAAAGTTGATTTCTTATATCTTGTTTGCCCTTAAAATAAACCATTTTTTTGGTATAATTACTAGGAAGAAGCTAAATAAGGAAAAGTTATGATTAAAAAGTTAGGAGTTTTTTTTAGAGAGTATTATCAGTTTAGTTGGGCGTTCGTTGCAACAATTTGTGCCGTAATGCTAAGTTTTACCGGTGCTATCAAATATGCCCATATTTTGCTAGCAACTGTAGCAATTGCCAGTGTTATTCCACTTATTTGGGGTATGGTTAAAGATTTACGAGACGGTACTTATGGAGTAGATATTCTGGCTGCTACCGCTATTATAACCTCAGTTATTATGGGTGAATATTGGGCAGGTATTGTTATTGTGCTGATGTTAACTGGTGGTGAAGCTTTAGAAGATTATGCCGAGAATAGAGCAAAAGCTGAACTTAGTAGTTTGCTAGATAATGCTCCAAAAACTGCTCGAGTTATTAAAGGGCGTAAAATACAAGAAATTAAAGCCAGCCAAGTTAAAGTTGGCGACAAAGTTCTAATTAAACCTGGTGAATTAGTGGCAGTAGATGGCGTAATTATTGAAGGAAGCTCTAGTTTTGACGAATCTAGCCTTACTGGCGAAAGTTTACCAGTTTCTAAACAAACAGGCGAAACTATTCTAAGTGGAGCAATTGTAATTGACGGTACAATCACATTAAGAACAATTCACACTTCAGCAGAAAGTCAGTACGAACAAATCATCAAGTTAGTAAAAACTGCATCATCTGCGCAATCACCTTTTGTTAGGCTTGCCGACAGATACAGCGTGCCATTTACAATTATATCTTTTATTATTGCTGGCGGTGCCTGGATTGTATCTGGTGATGCGATGCGTTTTTTGCAAGTCTTAGTAGTTGCTACACCTTGCCCATTAATTTTAGGTGCCCCAATAGCCCTAATCTCAGGAATCAGTCGAGCGGCTCGTCATGGGATTATTGTTAAAAACGGTGGCGCCATTGAACGACTAGCTATTGTTAAAACTATGGCGTTTGATAAAACTGGTACTCTAACAATCGGCAAACCTAAAGTTAGTAAAGTTACTGCATTTAACAAATTTAAAGTAAGCGAAGTTCTAGCCTATGCTTCTGCTATAGAACAATATTCTAACCATATCTTAGCTCAAGCAGTTGTAGACGAAGCAAATAATCGTAAACTCAAAATACCCAAAGTAAAAGATGTTAAAGAAATATCTGGCAATGGTTTGATTGGAAATGTAGGAAATAAAAAATTAATTATTGGAAAGCTAAGCTTTATTACAAGCCAAAAAATAACTCTGCCAACTCAGTTAAAAACCAGTTCTTTAACCAGTACTACCTCAGTTATAGCAATTAATAATCAAGTTATTGGGATTATAAACTTTGAAGATCAAGTTCGTCCTGAAGCTAAATCAACACTTTTAAAAATTAAAAAACTAGGAATTAAAAATATGTTAATGATAACGGGCGACAACAAAAAAACAGCTCAAGCAATTGCAAAAAAACTAGGAATTACTGAGGTAATGGCTGACTGTCTGCCAGCAGATAAATTAACAGCTGTAGCTGAAATAACTCAAAAACCAGTTGGTTTTGTAGGTGATGGAGTTAATGATGCACCAGTATTAACAGCCTCGGATGTAGGAATTGCGCTTGGCGCTAGAGGTTCAACAGCCGCAAGCGAAACTGCCGATGTGGTTATTATGTTAGACGATCTTAGTAAAGTAGCCAAAAGCATAGACATCGCTAAAAATACCATTAAAATTGCTAAACAGAGCATAATGATTGGTATCATCATTAGTATCTGCTTAATGATAATCTACTCAACCGGAAGATTTAGTGCCACAAGTGGTGCTTTAATTCAAGAGCTCGTAGATGTAACTGTAATAATATATGCCCTAAGAGCACACGGCTCTTGGAGAAAACCAAAAACTAACCCTAACTTAAGTTCCTAGTGTTAGGTATTGTATTATCTTTTAGAATTACTGCTTTTGAGGGATTCCAGTATAACCATTCCAGCCATAAGCACCAACACGCCCACTAGGTTGAGCCTTCCTTTGAGGAAAGGCAGATTGTAAATTCTTAAGCATCCCGGCCACACCTATAACGGCTAGAAATGCCACACCAATGTGGCCTAAAAACTGCCTTCTTGTGACTTCCTGAGCTAATAATTCTTGCAAATTATCAAAATTGTACATTTTTATTATTTTTTTTATTTTATTATTTTGGTTTTTTACTACCTATTTAGATAATAGCTTAACCACTAATAATTGTCAATATTTAACTTGTTTTTAATTTTTTTAAGTTTAAGCTACAATAAAAGCATAAGCAAATGAATAAAGTATGAGGTTGTTACACTCTAAATTAATAAACAAATTTAATATTGCAAATATATTAATAACTTTAATATTGAGTTTTATTATTCTGTTAGCTTCAAGCACTAAATTACTTGCCCAATATAATAGTGGCGGCTTCAATGGTTGTGCATACAATCAAGGGTGTGATTCAAGAATACAATCAAGTAATAATCCCGGATTTAATGATCAAGATATACAAAATAACCCAGAACTTACAGCTACTAAGCTTGCAGAACCGCTTAAAGGGGCTGGTGGAATATTTAATCCTGTTATTAATTGGGTAAATGAGATGCCAGATGTTAAAAAACAACAATTACCATTTTATGGATGGTCATTTTTAGTATTTTTAGCACTTATCTTGATTATTCAGGCTTTAATTGATAAACGCAAAACAAATCAATTATTATTATTAACAGACAAACTTCGTCAAACACTTCAAGAACAAAAGAACTTTATAAGGCTAGTGTCTCACCACCTGAACACCCCTTTGGCATCTTCAAGAAATAGCTTAGAAATGCTCGAAGATTCTCAACCACCAGAGCCACAGGCAATTAGTAATATTAAACCAGCGGTCATTAAATTAGCTAACACGATAGACACCGCAACCATTGAAGTTTTAGGTAACTCTGAAAATGCAATACTCAGCAACATCAATACCCAACCAAGTATAACCTTAAAAAATACACTGACTCGTTGGTATTTTTTGCTTCCAATATCTTTAGCGATTATTGCCAGTATAATTTTAAACTTGGGCTTATCAAAGCTGAAGTTGAACAACCAAACAACTTTTTTGATTTTTCAAATAGTAACCGGAATAATGGTTTCAATAATCTTTGCAAATATGATTAGGCTAATCAGAATCTCTAGGCAAAGGTACCAATTAATTCAAAATATTAATAAATCAGTTTCAGAATTGACTACAAAACGCGCTCAAATTATTAAAGCACTCGGCACTTCTCTACAAACTATCACTACGAGTATTAAAAATGGTACCCAGCAAATTAATAATCAAAATATTAAAAACTTAATGTCTAAGGGTACTATTATGTTATCTAAACTAACTGGTATCTTAAATATGCTGTTCTTGCCAAAAACATCTGCAACACCGGCCTCCATACAAACTGCAATTACTGCTGTTATTGCACGCTATCAACCACAAATTGAAGCTAAAAATCTAACACTAACCACAAATTATCAAGTTCCGCCTAGCTCTGCAATTCATTCTACCGAATTTTCATTTGTGCTTGGCAGTATGATAGAAAATGCCATAGAATTTAGCAACGAAGGTGGTGAAATAAATATTTCAGCTAGTCAGAGCAATAATTTCATAAACATTAGTGTTACCGATAATGGAAAAGGCATAGAATCAAACGAGCTCAATAGATTATTTCAACCATTTTCAACAACTGACGATGTGCTTACCTATGATCACAATGGGCTAGGTTTGAGCCTTTATACTGGAAAGCAAATTCTAAATAAAATTGGTGGTAATATTTCTATCTCTTCTAAGCCTTCACAAGG
>CAZRVM010000004.1:19993-30819 GCA_964603625.1 uncultured Candidatus Saccharibacteria bacterium | reverse complement strand
AAATTCTAAATAAAATTGGTGGTAATATTTCTATCTCTTCTAAGCCTTCACAAGGCACTACCGCTTCTTTCACAATGCCAACGATATATTGAGAAAATCTTTAAAATATTTCAATAAAACTATCGCAGTTTTTCTACACCACATATATAGTATTTTAATGTTCAGTTAATAATATAAAGAAAGTTTTTCAATTAGAAAGTGCCAAGAACACTAAAATAGGCACTAAAATATTGTCTGTTCCACCAACACCAAAATTTTCAGTAAAACTTGTGGCAATTGGCAGCAAAGCAATCATCATAAGGGTATGAGCTTGTAAATATTCAATATTTGTTACTGCTAGCCCTGTTATGATTAATGAACATAGCCAAAAAATTGTAGTTCCTATAACGCTTTTTTCGTGACGACCAATATGATAGCGATTACCTTTACCCCAGCGTTTGCCCGCAAGTGCCGCAAAACCATCGGCTACACTCATATGTAAAATACAAGCCATAAAAACCCAAGGATTATCAGTCAACACCGCCAACAGCCCAATACAAACGGCAAATAGTACTTCACCCCAAGTTTTACGAGCTACCCCATGAATAGACTTAAATATCTTAAACTTTAACGAAATGCCAACAACTATCAAAAAAAGAGCACTAATTAGCTGGATAGTTTCAAAGCTAATATAAAATGGCCAAAATGCCACATAAGAACCAACAAGAATATGTATGAATTTCCTTGCCGATTCGCCTCTAAGTTTGTTACTTCGCCACAGACTTTCTGTAAAAATTAGTAATATAAAGACTGGCAAAACTGCTAGTACAATTGTATGCATATCTATTATTGTACACCAGTAAACAGATTACTTCAGCCTAATTATACTATTCAAACTCACTACTAATTATTTTTTAATCTAAAAATCTCTGCAATTCAATAAAATTCTAGACCGTTTTTAAACGGCCTAGAATAATTTAACTTCTTAAGCTTGCCCAACTTTATTAGTATCAAAATTTGCACGCCTTGCGTATACATCCCAAGCAGACTGCTGTTCTTTTGTTAACTCTTGAGCTTTTTTTACCCAATCTTTAATTACTGAAACTTTAACATCAATTTTTTGACCCTTCATCAATAATGGTGAACCAGCTGACTGAGTTATGTGAGTTTCTGCAAAAATAATTTGAGATTGGCTTAAATCTACCTTGTTGATTATTCCGTAAGTTTGTACAGCCTTGCGAGCAATCAAACTATAAGAATCACCTGGTTGGGCAACATAACTATACACTTCGTCCTTGTTTGCTTCTTCAGATTGCTGTGGTTGTTGTTCTTGTTGTTGCTGTTGTTCGGGTTGATCGCTTTGAATCAGCTCTTGAGCTACAGCCCTACCCCTGCCAACTACCAATATACTGGCTACCAACACAGATACCAATAAACCGCTTAATGTTAATGTTTTGCTAATTCTGTTCATGAACTAGGATACCCTCCATGCCCACCAATTAATAATGATAACTTATTATAACAATGCTTATGCAGACATTTCAAGTATATGTCTTAATCACAACATTTTTGTTGTTATTTTGAGCGTTTTTATTCTTTTTGCTTAACAAAAGCTAACTTAACTCTAGGTAGAGATAAATAAATTACCACAATAATATTGCCAAACATTGTAAAACTTAATTTAGCATAAGTTAAGCCGTTAACTTTACCGGTTTGTTTCTCGGCTTCTGCTATTTTAAGATTCAAGGTATCAAGTTTTTCCTTTTTTTGCGCATCAGAGCTATCAACTTCTACACTTTTAATAGTATTTTGATAGTTATTTTTTAAATTACGTACATCTTTCATCATCTGTGTAACCATAAACAAACTAAAAATTGTAAATGCTAAAGTAATTATAGACACCACAATTGTTAATTTTCTAATTGTATTATTCCTAAACAAAAGACACAAAACTAGTAATAAATTAGCTAAAAGTACTCCGGCATAAATCCAACTTTTTGAGAAACTATCTATTATACCAAGCCCAAAAATTATGGTACAAAAACCCGTCAGCACAAACACCCCAAAAGGTGTATTAATAGTTTTTTTATCTTTTGGTGCAGCACCAAGTGTAGCGGTCGTAAATGAAGCGTCCGAGCTATTAGCTTTAATTCTATCAGAAATTGTAGATATGGTAACTTCTGATGCATCTATACCGTAATCTGATTTTACCTCTTGAGTATTGCTTTCTGTAGCGGAATTAGGAACAGGCTGGTTTTTTAAAGAAACTTGATTCTGTATTTGATTTTGGCTATTTGGCACATCTTTAATTTCGGTTTTTGTTTTTTGGCTAACATCTTCTTCAAGCCCTTTACCATCAAAATAGCTCGATCTGGAGCTTGTGGTATTAATAGCTGTAAAATCTTTTCTATTTACTTCTCTATTCATTTTGATTCACTTATGTTTATTTTAACTAAACTAGAATGTTTAAACAACACTAATGATTTTTCGCTTTTTTTGTTTTATAAACAAATACTCTTTAAATTAATATCACTAAGTCACCATCTTATACTGGCAACCACTCATAGTAAAAGTTAATCAAAGTTTACAGACTTAAAAATATCCCTGATATATTCAATTCACCTGAAAGCCGACGAAACTGAGTTGGAACTTATAGGTGAGGTTGAATTATAACCCCTAGTGTTGGGCAGGCAAACCATTTGGAAGATTTAACCAAAAATTGTCTATAATTTTACCTATCAAAAGAGTAAAATATAGTTATGAAACAATTCGTAAAACTACAAAAACTGAACAGTGGTGACCAAGTTGCTGTAATATCACCGTCAAACGGACTACCTCAAATATTCCCTCACCCTTTTGAACTTGGGTTAAAAAGGCTACAAGATGTATTCGGACTTGTTCCAAAAGAGTATCCGACCACTAGGATTATGGGTGCACCCCTCAAAGACAGAGCAAGAGATATTATGGACGCTTTTGCTGACCCAAACAACAAAGCTGTTTTTACTTCTATTGGTGGTGAAGACCAGATACAGCTAATCAAGTACCTTGACCCTCAAGTATTTATTGATAATCCCAAGCCTTTTCTGGGGTACAGTGACAATACCCATATACATAACTTCTTGTGGAACTTGGGAATACCAAGCTATTACGGTTGTGCTGTTATGACAAATCTTGGTATGAATGTTGAGATGTTTCCTATGACGGTAGAGTCAATCAAAAATGCTCTTTTTATAGGTGATGAGTACGAAGTAAAAGCCAGTGAGCAATACAATGATATTGGCTTGGACTGGTCGGACAAATCAAACCTTGAACTACCTAGAACAATGGAACAAAACGACGGACTATACTGGGACGGTGAGGGTGAAGTTGAGGGTATTCTTTGGGGTGGTTGTGTTGAGTCACTTATTTTTCAATCTACCGTCGGTAAATATCTACCAAAAGATGATGACCTAGATGGCGTTGTATTGTTTATTGAAACAGCAGAAGATATACCAGAAGCTTGGATACCTGCCTATCTACTTCGTGGATTTGGTGAAAGAGGCTGGTTTGACAAGATAAAAGCCGTAATTGTAGGACGTCCAAAAGCGTGGGAGTTTGATAAACCAAATAATGCTGAACAAAAGGCAAAATACCGTAAAGAACAAAGGGACGAAATAGTCACCTCAATCAGGCAATATAACTCAACTATACCTATCATTCAGAACCTAGACTTTGGTCATAGTGACCCACAGATACTATTGCCTAGTGGCGGTAGCATCAAAATCAATACCCAAGAAAAATCCATAAAACTGGTTATGTAGCTAGCTTATGGCTGTCCCAAAAAAATACAAGGACGAAAAAGTTGTTCGAATACCATTGACTTCCAAGCAACAGCAAAAAAACAATTAAATTGTAGCCAACAGCCTCAAAGTCAGCCCTGATATGTTCAATCTGCCTGAATGGCGTGCATAGTACTGATGACCCAACCAATTACTTATACCAAGACTGCTAAGGGTAATACGCGCATATTGCAAAAAACGCCATTTTCTAAATATCTTTATAAAAATCACCAAGATGGATGCTACTAAATTAAAAAGAACCCTATGCAGAGTTCTACAAAATGGGCAATTTCGATACTGGTCGGGGTTACAGGACTCGGTCACATTCCGCGACCCCAAAACTACATCTTTCAAAACAGAGTTTTAAATTGTAGATTTCCGTCCAAACTGTCACTGACAGTTCTCCCCTGCGACATCTGCTCGGTCACAGTTTCAAGTCTTGTCACCAATTCAAAAGCCCACATTTCTGTGGGTACTTGAATGGTCGGGGTTACAGGACTCGAACCTGTGACCTCGCGGTCCCAAACCGCGCGCGCTAGCCAACTGCGCCAAACCCCGAAAGCTTTACTGAATTGTAACAGAGTAATTATACACCATCTGTGATTAAATTTCTAATCTATTAGCCAACTAGGTTTTGGTGAATTTAACTTAATCTTAGGTTCACTTGAAATCTTAACACCGATATTTTTTACTTTAGGATAATGCTTTTCGTAAACCACAATTACACTGCCAAATAGTGCATTATTCCAATCAAGCCCTAATTTTTTAGCAACCATTTTATATTAGACTCTGTTTTACCTTCTATTTCTATTTGTGGCGGCAACCACGGCCACTGGTCAATAACTATCTCCGTGTTATTAAGTCTCCATGTTTCCCTTTTTGTTTCTTGGTCTGCATGAATAACCAATCCTATAGCTAGCATAATTTCGATTGTTTTTTTATAGTCACTAACCCCTACCTCAATCTCTTTTATAGAAGCAAGGTCATGTTCCACTGTCTCTTTATATGTTAAAGTAACTTTATTACCTTCGTCCCTAATTCTCACCCAACTTTTACCCATATTCTGCAATCGCTTATCGGGATAATCTATCACTACACGCCTCATGATTCTTTCAGGCAATACCATTGTTGCCCCAACAGATATAAGTTTTGACTTCATGTCAGCAATATTGATGTCCGAAAATGTCGCTTCTATTTCGTTTTTCATATACAATACAACACCAAAAATCAGGTTTTATTTAGCAAACTCTATGGCTCGGGTCTCGCGGATTACATTCACCTTAATTGTGCCCGGATATTGCATGGTAGATTCTATCTTGGTGGCAATATCTCGTGCTAATTTAATAGCCGAAAGATCATCAATACTTTGAGGCTTTACGAACACACGAACTTCTCGTCCAGCACTAATGGCGTAAGATTTCTCTATTCCACTAAAACTATTAGCAACATTTTCTAGTTCTTTCATTCGTTCAGCAAAATTCTCTGCACTAATATTACGAGCACCAGGCCGAGCAGCACTAATGGCATCTACTACTCGTACAATCAAAGCCTCTGTAGTAGTAGCTTCAACATCATCATGATGTTGCTCGGCTGCCAAAGCAACTTCTTCTGGTGCTCCATACTTTCGCAATATTTCACCACTAATATGGTGATGTTTTCCTTCTACTTTATGTGTTAAAGCTTTGCCAATATCGTGCACCAGTGCAGAATATTTAGCTATTTTTACATCTGCCCCAACTTCTTCAGCAATAATTCCAGCAATATGAGCCATTTCTGTACTATGCTTTAAAACATTTTGTCCATAAGAAGTACGGAATTTAAGTTCTCCTAAAATTTGTAAAATTTCTTTTGGCATTCCAATTATACCAACTTCTCTGGCAGCATCTTCGCCAGCGTGCATAACATCTTTTTGAACATTTTTTTGAGCTTTATCTACTACTTCTTCAATTCGGCCCGGATGAACGCGCCCATCTTTTAGTAGCATTTCAATTGTTTGCCTCGCCACTTCACGCCTTATAGGGTCAAAACTAGAAAGTACAATGTAGCCTGGAGTATCATCAACCATAATATCTACCCCTGTTGCTCGTTGTAGGGCTTGAATATTACGACCTTCTTTGCCGATAATCCTACCTTTCATCTCCTCATCTTCAAGTTTAATACTGGTAATGGTGCGCTCTGCCGTTACCTCGCTTGCCATACGCTCCATAGCTTCCACAATAATAACGCCTGCTTTTTCTTCAGCTTGTTCTTTAGCTTCTGTTTGCAACTTGGCAATTAAACCTGTTAAATCAGATTTAATATCTCGCTCGGTCATTTGCATCAACTTATCTGATGCTTCTGCTTTAGAAAGTTTTGCAACTTTTTCTAACTTTTCTTGCTGTTTAGTTCTGATGTTTCGTATTTCGTTTTTAAGTTCTTCTATTTCATCTTCACTTTTTCGCAAACCTTCATTGCGTTTATCTAGCTGATCTAGCTTTTTGTCTAGAGTTTCTTCTCTATCAAGTAAACGCTTTTCCACATCTTTAATTTCTTTGCGTCTTTGCTGTTCTTCTTTACGAGCATCTTCAGCAATTTTAGAAGCATCGTCTCGAGCTTCTTGAATAATTTTGCGAGATTCTTTTTTAGCTTTGTCTATTTCTTTGGTTGCCTCATCTTGTGCTTTACCGGCTTTTTGACGCGCAATTAAACTATTACCGCCAAAACCAACAACTAAGCCTACCACAGCTAAGACAATGGTAATTGGTTCCATTTCGTTTCCTTTCTACTAAACTAAGAACGCTCGCAATCACTCTCACTTCATTAGCTTGCAATTTTTAGTTATAAAATCAATAAATTCTGGTGGATGTGCCCCTAATGAACTCTTATCCTAATAACTATTATACTTTATTTATAAACAAAACTAAATATTTTAATAGGCTCTTTCAAATTTGGTATACACTAGTGCTCTATCGGCATATGTTTTAGTTTTAGAGTCAAATTTACCTGTACATGTAATTAAATTAAGTCCGTGCGTTCCGGCTATTTCAGGTACCAGCATTTTAGACATATTTACTTTTTCTGATTTTTTAACCTCTACCTTTACTACTTTATAATCTAATTTACTGCCATTTCCTAGTTCAATTGTAACTAAGTCACCATTTTTTAAATTTTTAATATTATAAAAAACTCCTTTTTGGGTTGGACCAGACACATGGCCATCTATTAACGAAGCTCCGCCCTGACTTCCTGGTTTTGAACTTTGAGTGTACCAACCAGCGTCGTATATATTCTTAGGCGCATCTAGCGAACCATCAGCTTTCATATTTAACTGGCGAATCCTAGCATTAACATTTATCGCAGGAATTGAAATAATTTTTGGCATATCTGGCGCAACACTATAAGCTCTAACATCATTGTCTGAAGGTTTAGACTCATCTACCTCCGAATTTTGGCTTGCCTCTGTGCCGTTATAGGCTTGCGCCGAAACGGTATTTGAAATTTGTTGGTTTACCATTAAAGATCTAATGCCAGCCACAACACCAACCACAAATACTATAACTGCCATACTATAAAGTACTAAATCGCTCACTTTAAAATTAGCAAAATTGAATTTTTTAAAAAAACTTCTTGATTGCTTTTGCTGTTTGTAAGCATCAGCAGACTTAGCAAAGTCTAAGACTAGCCTAGGTTTGCTAGGAGCTTTTAAGGAACTACTTTTGCGTTGCTCGAGCTGAGAATATTTTAATACTTTGGTACGATTTAAGTTTTGATTGGTTTCTTGCAAGTTGCTTTTAGGACTACCACTAACAGCTGGCTTTTTAGATTGCCCTAATTTAAAACCGTTTTGCAATTGAGTAGCATCTTTAAGCATACTCACATCCATACCAACTTTTAAGCTGGGATTTATGGAGTGGTTGCGAGGCTGTACACGCTCTAAAGGCCTTTGGCGATAGCCTCGCAATCTGTCAGACATCTCAATTGAATCTAGTTTTAACATTTTTTATCTTTTTAAATTTATATTTTAGCAACAAACTGCTGACTATATTCGGCTGGTTGCTTTTTTGCGAGCAACAACCACTATAAACAATGCTGAGGCCATTGTAATTAGCATGGTAGCAATTGGGTTGTTCTTTAGCATATTAAATCCGGTGTTTGGAACTTTAGGAGCGCCAACAACAGTTAAGACTACATCGTTTCCGTCTCCACCACCATAATTTATCTTGTAAATTGCTCCATCGCTAGTTGTAAAGGTTGCTCCTTCTGGCAAATCTTTAAATGTGCCAGTTACAGCATCTGTGCCATCATTATCTATTAAAGTATATTTAGCACCAGCCACCGGTGAATAATCTTGATAGCGCAACACTTTTAAGGTTCCGTTTCCAAGCTTTACAGTACCAACAGCCACAATTTTATCAGATGCGTCTTTACCAATCTCAAATTCGTAAGTACCGCCTTCTACCCACTCTATATTACCAACAGTAAGAGTACCAGGGCTTAATCCGGGAGCAATCACCCCACCCGATAGGATTTTGATATGACCAGCGTTCCCAGTACCAGCTAAGATACCTTTTATATTTATTGGAAATTGCGCACTGCTATATGTCTTGCAATCTGCATTAACTATTACTTTGTTATTAGCAGTATATAAATAATACATATTCTCATTACAGTCAGCAGGGTCACTAATTGTAACTGTGTTTAACTCACTAGCAACACTACTGCCATCACTATATATTATTTTCCCAGTCTGACCAGATTGTAGCTTAATTTTTTTCCTTACCTGTAACATTTCCCATAAGTTTAAGGTTTGTATTACTTAAAAAGAATTTTGTATCAACGCTAAATTCTACATTACCATTTAGTGTTAAGTTTTTTGCCTGTGTAGGATTATCGCAAGGATTTGTATTACTTTCTTGAACTACATATAATTTTGGTGTTCCAGAAGCAAAATTAATTGGCGTAGCAAATGAAGAGTCTTGATTAAAGCCAGTATAAATAAATAGATAAGAGTTGTCTTTTGCTGTTATTAAACTTGCATTACGACCTAGGCTATTAGCGCTCGAACTAATCGCTAATGAAGTATTATTAGTAAGTTCAATTTCTCCAGTAAAACCAGAACTATTACCATTAAATGGATAGGATGATGGTCCACATGCACCAGCACCAACGCCACTTGAATAATTTAAGATTATTTTATTTTCACCAGCAATAATATTTGTTTCTTGATAAGATCTAGTGTCTTTAAATGTTGCAATAAAATCACCAGTATTAATATTTCCGTTTAAAAAAACTTCACCAATTGTTGAATCACCACCAAGTACTATATTGCTAGTAATTTCTAAGCCATACAAACTATCACTTGGTATAGTTATGTTACCCGAAATTTTGATGTCATTACCGTCAATAACAAGTTGAGACATACACACTGTTGGCTTTGTGCCTGTAACATTTATACCAGCAAATGTCATAGAATTAGTTACTAAATCGTTATTTAAAACAATATCTAAGCTAGCACCACTGCAGCCGGCAAAAATTACATCTTGCGGTAAGTTTATGCTATCGCCATTTACTGGTGCGGTATCGGTATCCCAGTTTGCTGCGGTACTAAAGTTATCATCTGACCCTCCGCCATCCCAAGTTCTTGCAGCGGCAAAGGCGTTACCTTTAAAAAGCACCATTGCAGATATTATAGACACCGCAAATGTTCCAACTAATATACTTAATTTATTTATTTTCATTTTTTTCCTTTCTGTTGTTTAAAGTACGCTGATTTAAGCTTATGGTTAACTTATATATTTGTCAAGCTTTTCTTGGATTATTAAAGTTTTTATTACAACAAATATAGTTTTTTAGTGTTTTGGCTGAGTAATATGAGGCTGTTTTCCATAATTTGGAATAATAGTCTTCTGATTATTTATTGTATTGCTTCACATTTACTTTTTAGGCGTTACGGTTTTAGGCTTATCTACAGGGCTTGTACGATTTATAGCAGACCAAATTTCTTGACGAGACCCATACTGAATTGGAGTTATTTTAGAGTTATTGCCACAGTTTTGACCTTGTTCATAAGAATCAGTCTGACTAACTGGCAACCTAGTGCTATTATTCTTAACAGAAACTAATAGATACTCTACCCCAATATATGGAATTTGAGAGCAATTTGCTATTGTTCCACCAAAGTATTCAGTCCAAACACTAGTGTAAGGTTCTAATCCGCCCCAATTACTAGATACCTCAATAGTACCAATCCTATAGGTACGACCGTTAGAAGTATCTGTAATATCAGCATTCCACATTATTCTAGGGCTAGAATTTGCTTTATAAACTCTAAAATTGTACGAAGTGTTTACTTTCCAATCAAATGGCGCATATACTGTATTCCCCCAGCCTTCGTTTGCAAAAATTCCTATTTTAGTATTGGGTAATTGCCCTGCATATGAGTTTAGTGAATGCCAAATACTAAATCGTACTGTCTTACCATTAGCCCCTGTTTGAAGGCCAGCATAACCAGCTGAAAGTCCTGGATTCTTGCTATCCAACTGACTATTTTTAAACCAAAATTGATGTGACCAAAAAATTCCTTGAGGCGAAGGGTCTGAAATTGGCTTTACGGTCCAATACAGATTACTATAACCATTTACAGCATCTTGATCATTGGGGAACTTAAAATCAGTATATGTATTGGTAATGGCTTGGCCTGCTGACGCAAAACTCTTATATACATTCCACCCACCACCTAAAACAGCAATAATCAAAATAAATACAAAAAACTGAACTTTTCTATTTCTTAAATCAAAACTTTTACCAAATAAACCTTTATTTTTAAGTTTATTATTTCTACTAATTGAATTTTTTGTATTTTGAGAACTAACATTTGCCATTTTTGCCTACTTTCTTGTTAATCATAAAGCTTGTATTAAGGTTATGATTAAAATATTTCTATGTCAATCATATTATAAAGTATGCCTTTTTTGCATCACTATTAGTGTTTTGGTTGAGTAATATGAGGCTGTTTTCCATAGTTTGGAATAATAATTTTCTGATCTTCTC
>CAZRVM010000004.1:0-19893 GCA_964603625.1 uncultured Candidatus Saccharibacteria bacterium | reverse complement strand
TGAGTAATATGAGGCTGTTTTCCATAGTTTGGAATAATAATTTTCTGATCTTCTCCATTTTTAATTTGAGCTAACCCATTTTTGACCCAATCAGCCGATGTACTACCAACTATCGGTACGCCTAAGCTATATGCTAAAGAATTCGCAACAGAAATTCCTATTCTTAAACCCGTAAAGCTTCCCGGCCCCGCGTAACAAACAATACCATTTATTTTATTCCAATTAATTTTTTCAGCTTCCAAAATTGTATTAATTTTATTATGTATTGTCTCAGCTAATTGTTTATGGGCTTGCCATTTTTGATATTGGCGTTTTTGGCCACTGTCAAAATAAAGCCCAATTTCTGCCTCTGGATTATCTGTTCTAATTGTTAAAATCAAACTCTGATTTTCCTTTTAATCTACACCTAGCGCCCTGTATTTGTGCTGCCTGTGCAAGTTGGATCAAATGTTATAACCACAGTTCTTGCAGACCTTTGAGAGATTGACGAAGTATCACCTGTGTCTTGGACTGATTTTGGCGGATCTACAATTATTTTATCACCCGGAACACCCTTAGCTATTAAATCAGTTTTAATCTTCTCTGCTCGTTTGTTCGCAAAATCGCTATCTGAAGCATCAGTGCCAACCGAACCATAAAGCCGAATTTTAAACTCTTTACTCTTGACTGATGGATCGTTAGCTAAACTTTCTAAGCTATCTATCGTACTTGACGCATTTACGTCAAAGCCTTGATATTCAAGTGAATCAGCCGGAAAATGTAAATTTGTAGAATATGGAGTTATTGCGTTTTCAAAATGTAGCCCCTGCTCTGTTGCGGTCTTGCCAGTAGAATAAAGTGACTTATACCAATTATCAAAATCCGACTGCACTAAACATGATGTAGAACTTGCTGGTAGTGGAGTTGGGTTTGTTTGCGCTACTTCGCTATTTGATTCAGTACCAATTATTGCTAAATTATTGCCTGCAAAAAATCCAACAATTTGCCATTTGTGGCTACTGGCATCCTCTTTGAGCTCAGTTCTGGCAGTATTATTTTTTGACCCTTCAAGATCATAGAGAAAATACCAGTTATTATTTTTACCTAATACCTGTTTAAGTTTAAAGCTTGAAGCCTTTACGCCTGGCGCCATACCATTTAAAAATTGCTTTGTGTTTTCAGAGCCGTCTGTATAGGTAATTGCAGTTGCTACATCACCCTGGGTCATTGCGGTCATAAAGCCAACGGATACTTTAGCAATCTTTGCATTTTTTTGAAACACTAAAACGAACCAAATAATTATTGGTATTGCCAAAAGTAAAATTACTCCTAAAATAATACCAATTATTAATTTTGTATTACTTTTTTTAGGGTAAGGAATGTATGGCGTTGCTGTTAATGGTTGATTTGGATTATACGGCTGTGCGTTTTGTGGCTGTGTGGGTGGTTGCGGTTGATTTGGTTGGTTTGGTACTTGAGGCTGATTCGGTACTGGCGGTTGATTGGGAAGTGGTGGAGGTGTTGTTGAGTTAGGTGTGTTATTTGGCGGCATATAAACCTTTCTATATTTAATAATACTTATTAGTAGTTTAGCATATGCTATTTTAAATCTTGTAATAAATAGCTTAAATTATTTGGGTATCTTAATTCTAAGAGCCTAGATTCATCAAATAACACTGATATGTTAATCTCTAATTTTTTTTCGGGCAACATATGCTTAATTATTTGTGACCACTCAACAACAACTACCGAAGAGCTATCTTCAATTTCTTCAACAAAATTAAATTCTGTTAAACCAACTTCTGATAACCTATAAAAATCAAAATGAATTATGTCAAATTTTGGCGTCGTATAAACTTTACTTATTGTAAAAGATGGGCTAGAAATGTGATCCTTAGTGCCTGCGCCTTTTGCCAAACCACGAACAAAAGTAGTTTTACCACCACCAACATCTGATATTAATTCTATACATTCACCTCCTTGCAAATTCTTACCAATTAATTTTGCAATTTGCTGTGTTTGTTTTACGGAATTACTTGTAATTTCAATACAATTCATCATAAAAAGTATTATAATATAGTTAATGCTTATTTTAGGTCAACAATTAATTGGGAAAAATATAATGAGTATGCGAATTGGGCGAGCAATAGGTATTACTACTGAGGTAATAGTGAATCCTAAGAATTTAAAAATAGAAGGATGGTTTGCTCAAGATTTAGAAACTAAAAAAACTGTAATACTGCTTTCGCAAGATGTAAGAGGATTTGTTGAACAAGGCTTTGCAGTTAACGACCACGATGCATTAAGTGACCCCCAAGAACTAGTAAGATTAAAAGATCTCCTAAAATTAAACTTTACCTTAATTAATAAAACCGTAGTTACCGATCATCACAGGCGGGTAGGTAAAGTTATTAACTATTCTTTAAACGACAGTAATTTTTTTATTCAAAAACTTAACATAAACCAATCAGTTCTTAAAAGTTTTACAGGTGGAGAAGTAATTATCGACCGAAGTCAAATCTTAGAAATTACAGATAAAAAGATACGCGTTAGTGAAGCTACAATTCAAGATTCGTCACCAATGCCCGCAATCGCCTAAGCAAACCTAAACCTAAACGAAAATTAGCTAGGGTTTTCGATTGCTTGTTTTACATCATGATAAGCAAAACCTTGCCTTATTAAATATGCAATTAACTTTTGTTGATTATTGTATCTGGTTTGATTTTTTTTATTATTAATAATGTTTTTGATAACATCAATTTCATTAGTTGAATCTTGAGATAAAACTTCTAAAATTATTTTATCTGAAATATGCTTTTGTTGTAATTCTTGCTTAATGCGTCTTTTGCTAATATTTTTTAATAACCTCCTATTTTGGAGCCAGTTTATTGCAAATTCAGCATCATTTAAATAACCTTTTTTATTTAACTTGTTTAGTATCTTGACTATGGTGTTGTTTTTATAACCTTTTAATTTTAAATACTGTTCTACTTCCCAAACACTTCTTGAGCGTCTTGAAAGTAAATTAAGCACTGCTCTGTATGCTTTATCTGTCTCTGAAATATCTTTAAAGTCTTTAAGTTCCGATTTTTTCAGCTCATCCCCAACATTAAGCTGTTGATTTAGTAGCTCATTTGCAGAAAGGCTGAAGGCATACTCATCATCAATATAAATTGAATATCTATCTGGGAACTTTATTTGTTGTTTAATACTTGTGATCTTCATCTAGAAAGCTCAACTGTTCTAACTATTTGACTAAAAACTACTACACCCTCTAAACTAATCTTTAAAAAATTTAGATTATTCTTTAGATGCCGACTCTGTTACTTTGCTAGCTACTTCTTCCATAATTTTTGGATTTTCTTCTAAGTATTTTTTAGTTGCTTCTCTGCCTTGCCCAATCTTTGAGCCATTATATGAAAACCATGCTCCTGCTTTTTCAATAATGTTGTACTGCACCGCCAAATCTAAAACATCGCCCGATCTACTAATACCCTTGTTGTACATAATATCGAACTCTGCTTGCCTAAACGGTGGCGCTATTTTGTTTTTTACCACTTTAACCCGACAATGATTGCCTATAATCTCTTCGCCTTGCTTAATTTGGCTTACTCTACGAATATCCATCCTAACTGAAGCATAAAATTTAAGGGCATTTCCACCAGTTGTTGTTTCTGGGTTACCAAACATTACACCTATTTTCATTCGAATTTGATTTATAAAAATCACTGTTGTTCTAGAACGGTTAATAACACCTGTTAACTTTCTAAGCGCTTGACTCATTAACCTTGCCTGTAAGCCCATATGGCTATCACCCATATCTCCTTCAATTTCAGCACGAGGAACTAAAGCTGCAACAGAATCTACAACTACTAAATCAACCGCATTAGAACGAACCAATGTTTCTGCAATTTCTAAGGCTTGTTCGCCGTTATCTGGTTGAGAAATCAAAAGACTATCGGTTTGAACGCCTAATCGCTTCGCATAAGCAGGGTCTAGAGCGTGTTCGGCATCTATAAACGCAGCTGTACCTCCAGTTTTTTGAACTTCAGCTATGGCATGTAAAGCAATTGTAGTCTTACCAGAGCTTTCTGGCCCATATATTTCAATAATACGACCTTTTGGCAAGCCGCCACCAAGTGCTAAATCTAAAGCCAAACTGCCGGTTGGAATACACTCAACAATTACTTTATGAGCATCGCCTAGTCGCATAATGGAGCCTTTGCCAAACTGCTTCTCTATATTATCTAAAGCCAGCCCTAGTGCTTGAGCTTTGCCCGATTCTTGTACTTTATTATCTTTTACTACCTTCTTATCTGCCATACTTTACCCCTTACTTTAAAAGTCAAATAATCTGTACTCTAATACTATGCTATTTCATTAAGATAAAAAAGTGTTTACGGCTTAAAATAGCCTAAATTTTACTTTAGGTACTAGTTATGCTTACTTTTCTTAGCTATAATTGAAAGCAATTATGCGTATTTCAGACGAGTTGGTAGAAAAATTTTTACAGCGAACATCCAAGATTACAATTGAAGAACTTGCTACTTTAAGACAACAAGCCGTAGACGGCAAGCAACCACTGCAAGAGCTGGCAATAAAAAGTAACTTTATAACCGAAAAAGATTTAACAAAACTTTATGCTAAAGAAATTGATGTACCCTTTATTGATCTTAATGTAAAAGATATCCCTGTTGAAGTTTTACAACAAATTCCAGAAAAATTAGCTAACCAATATAGAGTTGTTGTTTTTGGTAGTGAAGCTAATGAAATTAAACAATTAGCAATGGAGGATCCTGATGATATTGAAGCTGTCAATCTTCTTCAAAAACAACTAGGTTCAGAAATAAAAATCTACCTAGCTACAAAAACAAATATCCAAACTGCTCTAGATAGGTACAGGGGCAACATTGGTAATGAACTAACTAAAGTAATTGGCAAAGAAGATGGTGAAGATGCTCAAGTCGAAGAAGTCAAAGAAGAAGATTTAACTGAGGATTCTCCAATTGCTCAAACTGTTAACCTTTTGATTGAATATGCAGTTAAAGCTGGTGCAAGCGATATTCATATCGAACCTAGAGAAGATTATGTATCTATTCGTTATCGCGTAGATGGTGTTTTAAGAGAAGCCAACAAGTTACCAAAAAAAGTTATTGCAGCTTTAGTTTCGCGCATAAAAATTCTCTCAAATTTAAAGATTGATGAACGGCGTGCACCTCAAGATGGCAGATTCAAAATTCAAGTAAACGGTAGGTTATTCGCTTTAAGAGTAAGCACCCTGCCAGTAATGGACGGCGAAAAAGTTGTAATGCGTATTTTAGATGAATCTAGTGAAGCATTGAAACTTGAGGAACTTGGCTATTGGGATGGATCATTATCTGCTATTAACCGAGCAATAATTCAGCCTTACGGAATGATACTAGTAACTGGGCCAACTGGCTCTGGCAAATCTACCAGCTTATTTAGTATTCTTAGCATATTAAATAAGCCTTCAGTAAATATTTCTACGGTCGAAGACCCTGTGGAGTACCGAGTAATAGGCGCAAACCAAACTCAAGTTAACCCTGTGGCTGGGATGACATTTATAAATGGCTTACGCGCTTTACTTCGGCAAGACCCCAATGTAATTATGGTTGGAGAAATTAGAGACGGCGAAACAGCTGATTTAGCAATTCAGGCAGCACTTACCGGGCACCTAGTTTTTTCAACGCTTCACACCAACAATGCATCAACTTCCCTACCTAGATTATTAGATATGGAAATAGAACCTTTCTTAATTGCATCTACAGTTAGGGCTGTAGTTGGTCAGAGGTTAATAAGGCGTTTATGCTCGGTTTGTAAAGAAAAAATTACCCCCGATGAGAACACATTGACCAGATTAAAAGTATCATTTGGTCTTGATAGCCCAGAAAAATATGCTTGGATTCATCAACTAGAACAATCAGCTTTAAATGACGGAATTGGCGTAAATAAAACCTCTTCAGATAAAGATTCTCAAGATACCAGCCAACTAGCAACCACAGAAACATCTATTACTCACTTATGGAAGGCTCATGATGGCGGGTGTGATGCCTGTAATCATACTGGTTATAAAGGGCGTATGGGTATATATGAAGTTTTGGAAAATACTACTGATATTCAGAAATTGATTGTTAGCAACGCTACGAGTGAAGTGATTGAACAGCAAGCTATTAAAAATGGCATGTTAACAATGCAAATGGATGGCTTTATTAAAGCACTTCGTGGCCAAACCAGTATTGAAGAAATATTAAGAGTTACCAGAGAATCTTAACCGCCTAAAATGGAAACATATACTTATACTGCGAGCAAAGACGGCCGAACAATTTCTGGCACATTAACAGCTCAAAATAAAGATGATGCCATTTCTAGCCTTAAAAAACAAGGTGCACACCCAATATTAGTTAAACAATACAAATCTAAGAAAGGTTTTAAAATTCCGTTGGGCCAAAAAGTTGGGCTCAAAGAGCTGGCGATTTTTACCAGACAACTTTCTACCATGGTATCGGCTGGGGTGCCATTATCTAGAGCACTAGCAACCCTACAAGAACAAGCATCTAGCAGTAAGCTAAAAACAGTAATTGGTGATATTTCTAAGAATGTTGAAGGGGGCTTACCGCTTGCAGATGGTTTTGCAAAATACCCTGAAGTATTCTCTGAAGTTTATATAAATATGATTAAGGCTGGAGAAGCTGGCGGCATCTTAGATGAAATTTTAAAAAGACTAGCTTCTCAAATAGAGCGAGATTCAAGTATGCGCAAAAAAATTAAAAGCGCAATGACCTACCCAATTGCAATACTTACTATCACTGTTTTTGCGTTTTTTGGAATAATGATTTTTATAATTCCAAAAATTGGTAAAATTTTAACAGATCTTGGCGGTGAAGACGCAAAGCTTCCTGTTTATACTCAAGCAATGCTTTCAATTAGTAATTTTATGAGAAGCCAACTTCCACTAATAATAGTTCTTGTTACAATTATTGTTTACCTACTTCAAAGATATATCAAAACACCTAAAGGCAAATATCAATTTCACTTACTTATGCTTAAAATACCTATATTAAATACTATTATACTCAAGGTCGCAATGGCAAGATTTTCACGAACTTTTGCATCTTTGATGTCTGCTGGGGTGGGTGTGCTAGATGCACTAGAGGTAACGGGTGGCGCAATCGGCAACAAAGTAATTGAAAAAGAACTTCAAAATGCCGCCAAAGAAGTTAAAAACGGTAAACAAATATCTGAAAGTTTATCTAAAGGTTCGCATTTTCCACCAATTGTTTCACAGATGCTAGCAGTAGGTGAAGAAACTGGACAAATAGACACCATACTAGTAAAAGTAGCTGATTTTTACGAAGAAGATGTAGCTACTACTATTGATGGGCTTAGTTCAATAATAGAGCCAATAATGATAGTTGTACTTGGTAGTGTAGTAGGCTTAATTGCGGCGAGTGTTATGGGGCCAATAGCTTCATTAAGTAAGAATATAGGAAATTAATAAATAATACTTGCCATAATTTAATGCCTATGTATAATTACCATTAGCGGACGAAAAATCGTTCTGTCATAATTTAATAAAAAAGGAGGGTGGGTCCAAATGACTTCACTTAGTAAAAAACAACAAGGTTTCACCATTGTGGAACTTCTAATCGTAATTGTCGTTATTGGTATTTTGGCAGCTCTTGTCATTACAACTTTTAGTGGCATTCAACAAAAAGGTCGTGATACAGAACGACAAACCGATATTAAAGCTCTGCATGGTCAGCTTGAAGCTTACTATGCTCAAAATGGCAAATATCCAACGCTTGCAGATTTAAACTCTACTACTTTTAGAAGTGCAAATTTAAAAGGTCTTGATTCTGAAGCTTTGCAAGACCCTAAAGGCTCAGCTCAAACTTTAGTTTCAGCACCTGTTGCTAATTCATATTCATACGCTGTTGCGCCAACAGGATGTGATAATGGTACTGGTGGTGATTGTGCCAGCTACACACTAACAGCTACACTAGAAGGAACTATTGAAGGTAGCGGAACCTACAGTAAGACAAGCCTAAATAATTAGCTAAGTTTAAAATAAAAACTCCGCTTAAAATAAAAGCGGAGTTTTTTATTACTCTGAAACATATCTTTCAGATACATAAATTGC
Organism: uncultured Candidatus Saccharibacteria bacterium; assembly: GCA_964603625.1. Classification (GTDB taxonomy): domain Bacteria; phylum Patescibacteriota; class Saccharimonadia; order Saccharimonadales; family JAGQNJ01; genus HK-STAS-PATE-36. The sequence continues at coordinate 11,753 of CAZRVM010000004.1, read as the reverse complement.
TATACTAAATACTGATAGTGCTTAAGGCTTTTTAATATGACTAATACTATATATTTTTATAAAGATCGCCCGGTTTTTGGTATAGACATAGGATTTGGCAATGTTAAAGCAATGCAACTAAACTATGACAAACGAATACAGGTTGCGGGGTATAGCAATACAAATTTCGACGAAGCCTTTATCTCTAAAGGTGTTGTAACTCAACCGAAACTTTTGTCTGAAGCTATTCTGAATATGTTCTCAAATAAGTTAGTTGGCAAAATTACAACTAATCGCGTCGTACTTTCAATCCCCGCAATTTACACTTTTTCAAGAATTATTAACTTACCTAAAAATATTGATTCTAGAGACTTAAAAGACGCTGTATCAACTGAGATTCAGCAATACTTACCACTAGCTTCTAATGAGCTTTATTCTGACTTTACACTTTTGCCCAGTTCGGCCGATCAATACAGAATATTAAGTGTAGCCGTTAGTAAACTGATAGTTGAATCTTATATGACCTTAGTCGAATTATTAGGCTTAGAAATTGTAGCAATAGAACCCACTACTACTGCTACAAACAGGCTCTTCGGGCTCACCGATCAACATAAAGTACCTACTGTTTTAATAGATGTTGGCTCAATTAGTACAGACATAACAGTTTACGATAACGATTTAGTGGTGTCAGGAACTGTAACTGGTGGTGGCGAACAATATACTGACGCTATTAAAAAAGCTCTTTCGGTTACAGTTCAAGAAGCCAGCACCATCAAGGCTCGTTATGGTTTGAACTTAAGCAAAAAACAAGCAGAAATCACCAAAGCATTAATGCCATTAACAGATGAAATAATTAAAGAAGTACGGCGTATGGTGCGTTATTTTGAAGAACGCATTAACGATAATAAAAAGAAAATTGGACAAGTCGTTATGTTGGGTGGTGGAGCGAATATTCCTGGTTTGAGCGATTATCTAACTAATATTCTGCGTTTGCCTGTTAGAACTTTCGACCCTTGGAGCACTATTTCTTTTGGAAGTCTGCAACTACCGCCAAACGGAGAGGAAGCAATCTACTCTACGGTTGCCGGCCTTGCCTCATTAAAACCTGAAGAGCCTTTTCTATGATTAACCTCAGTCCAGATTACCACAAAGAATCACTCAAATACGCAAGACGAAATGCCACTCTTTTAAGTTGGCTACTTGGAACAATGTCTATTTTAATTCTTATATCAGGCACTCTCTTAGCAGGACATTATTATCTATCTAGCGAAACAAAGCGATTTGCAACTATCAACTCCAACATTGAACAAGAGCTTAAAGAAAAGGACTTAGAAGGTACGCTAAAAACTATTCAAAATATATCAAACAATTTAAAGTTAATAGTTCAGGTTTTGTCTAAACAGATTCTATTTTCAGAATTAATTAAACAAATTGGATCTGTTATGCCGGAAAACACTGTGCTATCAAATATAGAATTAAGTAAAGTTGACGGCGGAATAGATCTAACTGCCGATGCCAAAGACCACAACACCGCCACTCAAATTCAGCTAAATTTAGCAGATCCTGCAAATAAATTATTTGATAAAGTTGATTTAGTTTCAATTAACTGTACCCCAACCAGTGACTCAGATTACCCTTGCAAAGTAAGTTTAAGGGCGTTGTTTGCTAAAGACACTCAGTTTAAAGCAATCAATCAACAACCAAAAAAGGCAGATCAATGACAACTAAGAAAATGTTTTATATTATGTTAAGCGCTGTTACTGGCTCTGTTGTTGGTATTGTGGCCTTAATCTATTTTGGAAATGTAATTCTAACCAAACAATCAAATAAATTAATCGACACTAAAGCTATAAACCTATCTTTAGACAAACAAGAAACTTCTTTAATTAAAGCTAAAAAAGATATTAATAAATATCAAAACTTAGAAGAAATTACCCAAGCTATTGTTCCAACGGATAAAGACCAAGCTCGAGCAGCTCGCGAAATTATCACAATTGCCCAAAATAATGGCTTTAAACTTAAAACTATCACTTTTCCAGCTTCAAACTTGGGCTCAAAACCTGCTAAATCAAATACTCCAACTCCAACAGATACAAAAACCGAAACTCAAGACCAGCCTAAAACCGAAACTCAAAATCCCATTAGTCAAGCTATACCTGTTAAAGATATTAAAGGAGTTTATAGCTTAGAAATTACAATAGCGCCAGAACAAAATATAAGTTACTATCAATTCATAGACTTTTTAGCTGATCTAGAAAAAAATCGCCGAACAGCTCAAGTTACTAGTGTAAAAATTGAGCCTAAATCTTCTGTGTTAAGTAATCCTCAATTAAATTTTTCGTTAACATTAAATATTTTCTTAAAGCCATGAGTAAAGATTTAGATATTTCTACCCTAAAAATTAAAGCACTTGAAGGCGCGAGTATACTTAAAAAATATTCGGTAATAATCTTCATAGTTGTTAGTATGAGCGCATTAGGATTTATGATATTTAGAATAAACGCTTTATCGAACCGTGAACCTAGCGATTCAATGGTAAATGAAAAGTCAAACCAGAATCAAAATTTTAATATTGATGATTCTGTAGTTAAAAAAATCGAAGAGCTAAAAGAAACAAATGTAGATGTAAAAGCTATTTTTGAACAAACTAGAGACAATCCGTTTCAAGAATAAATTCAAAAAAGAAACGAATAATCTCTAATTACCAAACTCAACTAAATTGCGTTCATGAGAACCTACAATTAGCTTAGAATGTTTGTATGGATCTGGTATATAAGTAAAAGTGTAGTTTTGTTGCTCGCCAGCAGTCTCTATAACTAAAGTACCAAAATTAAACATATGCGCTAAAATTCCTTTTTGAGTAACTGTAACATCCTGTACATCGCCAATGCTAAGCTGGGATATTTTTCTGTTAAACAATGTAATATACAAAACTTGAGCAAGCTTTTCAGATGTCACATAAATAACATTGTTTGTATATAAAATTGCCGAAATTGTCATAGCAACTAAAATTAAAAATATAAAAATAATACCACCAACCGTAATTAAAGATTTCATCGAGGATGCTGAACTACCTGCAATGTCATTAATAGCGTCTGAGAGGGCTACGCCAAGAATAGCCACGAACACCAATGATATTCCCAAACCTGTTAAATAAATAAAAAATAAACCAATTGGGTGTTTACGAATCTCACAAATTAAAGATTCATCTTTATCAAACTCTATTAAATTAAAATACTTTCTTCCTGTAGAAGATAATTTAGCCTTATCTTCTGCTTTCATTTGATTATATTCCATATTAATTAAATTATAACAGAGTAGGTTTGTTAGCGTCTGATTTTTTAATACCTAAATGTGAATAAGCTTTTGGTGTTACGCGCCTGCCTCTTGGCGTTCTTTCTATTAAGCCAATTTGCATTAAATATGGTTCATGAAAATCCTCAATAGTACTTCGTTCTTCTGCAATCAAAGCAGAAATCGTGTCTACTCCAACTGGGCCACCGTTGTAACTTTCTATTATTGCTTCTAGCATTCGTCTATCTGCTGGGTCTAAACCAAGTTCATCTATCTCGAGTAAATCAAGTGCTTGACTACTTATGGCCGTATCGATAATCCCATCTCCATTTACATCAGCATAATCACGCACTCTTTTAAGCAGACGATTGGCAATTCTTGGAGTTAGCCTAGCTCTTGTGGCTAATTGCTGAGAGGCTTGTTGATTTATATCTACCTTCAAAATAGAAGCTGCTCTTTTAATTATTTTTGCTATTTCGTCATGGGTATAAAATTCAAGTCGATGAATCATACCAAACCTATCACGAAGTGGCGCAGCTAAAGAGCCCGTGCGAGTAGTTGCGCCTATAATCGTAAACTTCGGCAAATCTAGCCGTAAACTTTTGGCACTTGGTCCTTTACCAAGCATAATATCTAGCTTAAAATCTTCCATAGCGCTGTATAGAACTTCTTCAACGCTCCGATTCAATCGGTGGATTTCATCAATGAACAAAATATCACCATCTTGCAGATTTGTCAGCAAACTAGCCAAATCACCAGACCGCTCAATAGCCGGCCCACTTGTTACTCTAATTTGAGCACCCATTTCGTTGGCGATTACGGTTGCTAGAGTTGTTTTGCCAAGCCCCGGCGGGCCATATAAAAGCACGTGGTCAATGGGTTCGCCTCGTTTTTTAGCCGCCTCAATTGCTAATTTTAAATTCTGCTTAATACGCTCTTGGCCAATATAATTTGCAAAATCATGCGGACGCAGGGTTACTTCTAGCTCTTGTTCTTCTGGCGTTTCGTTATTACCGGTGTTTACTATCCGCTCAACCGCCATTTATCTTCCTTTCAGGGCCTGTTTAATACGCTCTTCTACCGATAATTTGCTGTCAATATTATGCAAAGCTACTTGAGCATCGGCGTCGCTGTAACCAAGTGCAACTAATGCTTGAACGGCCTCATCTTGCTGATTAACAGATGTACGGTTTACCACTGCATCGGCACCCTCGCCAACTGGCGCACCAACTTTATCTCGCAATTCTACTACAATTTGCTCGGCTGCTCGTTTACCAACACCTTTGGCAGTTTGAAGTTTTTTTACATCACCGCCAGCAATTGCAGTTTTAACCTCGTTTAGCGTACCAATATCAAGGACTGCTAACGCAACTTTTGGGCCGACATTTTTTACACTCAGTAACTGCTCAAATAAATTTTTACAATCTATATTTATAAAACCTAGTAAATCGTGAGCATCTTCTTTTATGTTTTCGTAAATATAAAGCTTGTACTGCTCACCAACTTTTAAAACACCAAAGTCAGAACTAGTTACCAATACGCCATAACCAACACCACTAACTTCTAGTACAACTTGTGAAGATATTTTTTCGGCAATCATTCCCGTTAATATAGCTATCATTTCTTTTTCTTTCTAAACAAAATAAAACTGACGATGCCACCAACAACTACACCTGCAATGCTATCAAGAATAATACCCCTGTAATTGAGTGATTCAAATTTCTCGTTATCAGAATTATAGTCGTGTGGTAAAATTTTGGGTGTCCATTGAAATGGAAAACCGTATAGTCTAAGGTACCCGCTATACGTTCCAGATATTCTTGGCACGACATGACAAATATCACAAATTTTTTCATATTCATAATATGTTACGGGAATCTTGCCCATTGGCATAAAGATAAATATTGCTACGAAAATAATCGTAATTAATACCATTTTTGAATTTATTTTCATACTAGTATTATCTCATACTTACAGAACAACAGATAGCCGTTGCTAGAGCATCGGCAGCGTCATCTGGTTTAGGAATATTTGGCAATCTTAAAATAACTTTTACCATCTCTTGAATTTGTTTTTTATCGGCTTTACCATATCCAGTTACAGCTTGTTTTATTTGCAGTGGTGTATATTCAAACAGTTGTAGTTTTTGCTGTCTGCCCAATAACAAGACAACTCCTCGTGCCTGCGACACGCTCATAGCAGTTGTAATATTTCTAATGAAAAATAATTTTTCTACTGCCATTACGTCTGGTTTTTGTTGACTTATAATATCCTCTAAATCTTCATAAATAGTAATTAATCTATCGCTGTCAGCTTGGTGTGCGGGTGTTGTAATGACTCCTGCATCAATAAATGTAGAATTACCTTTTATTAAATCAATAATTCCAAAGCCAACTATTCCAGTACCTGGATCTATGCCTAAAATCCTCATTCATATAACCATAACATTACATTTACAAATATACATTAGTTACTGCTAATTATATCATCCGCCTTAATTTGCGTTTATGAAATTAGCTGGTAGATTTTGTTCTTAATTTAGCAAAATAATTTGTAATATTATCGCGATATTCATACAAGCCATATCCTAAAACCAAAACTGCCATTGCTACGAAGATTCCATAGCTAATATTTTGCTTGTTTTGAAGTTCTTGCTCAAAACTTTTGCTAGAATTGTTAATATTTTTATTATCAGTAGTTGCTCCAGCAACTTTTCGGCATCTATTGGTAGCCGGGTTGCGTTCTTGACCTGCCTTACAAGCAGTCAAACTTGCGGTAGTTATAGAAGTTTTACGGCAACGATTCGTTTCCGGGTTGCGAACTTGACCAACCGAACACTCCTTTAAACCTGCGAGTAATGTAGCAGTTTTTCTACATCTATTCGTTTCGGGGTTTCGCTCTTGACCTGCTTCACAGTCTTTTAATTCATTTTCTGCTTCAATAGTCTTACAACGATTAGTTTCAGGATTACGGTATTTACCTTCAGCACAAGGTGTAGGATTATCAGAATCTAAACTCTTTTTTTGAGACGAAGCTTCTTTTGGCGTAACAATAATTATATTTTCTGCAGACGGTGTTGATTGATCACTCAATTGCCATTCACCATCTACTAAAGACCAAGACTGCCCTGCTTCCATATTTGGCGGATAAGACACCACATCTTCAGTTGTTGCGGTTATCAACTCTACTGTTGCTCCGCTTGCATTTGGTAGTGTCAACCCAAAATAGGCATTATAACCCGGCTTAATAATGCCAGTTAATTGCTTTGTGTTAGACCCAATTTTTATTGAGCAACCAGTTAAGTCTGTTGGTTGGCCAGCCGAATTAAATAATTCAAAATATTCATTGCCCGTATCTGAACCAACAGGGTTTGGAACAATTTCAGTTAACTCAACATTAGAACAAACTGTTGTTTGTTGATTTGCACTATCTTCACAATTTAATTCACCACAAACTATAACTGGTTGTGTGTCATCTTTAATATCTTTACCATCTGGTAAATTTAGTTCTGCTGAATTTATAAAATCATCCAAATTATTATTTGTATCAACAAACTGTCCATCGTTATTCAGTTTACGATTTATACTTGTTTTATTATTCGGAATATTTGTAGTGTTAGTTTCTTTACATAAACCAGCACTTACGCTATTTCCCCACCCTACTAAGTCCATAACCGAAATACCATTTGTTAAATGAAGTGAACCCCCCGAATTATCATTTAGCGCAAGTTCAAACAACATTGTTTGCCCTGCCATTATTTCGCCACTCAATTGGTAAGATTTACTAGCACTTGAAATATCTTGACTCGCCCAGTTAATATTGTTGCACTCAGTAATTTTAGCAGTGGGCTTGATATACTCAACCGTCCAGCCAGTTAAATCAACATTCTCAGTAGATGTGTTGCTTAATTTTATAAATTCTGTTGGCTCACCCTCAACTATTCCACCAAGTTTTACCGATGTTATTAAAACCTGTGGTACATCTTGAGCTAACACCCTAATTGGTACAATAATCATCAACAATAACAATACCCATCCTGTGAATTTATAAAAGTCCCTCATATTTAGGCAATATACGCCCATTTTTACTTAAAACATAGTAAGTTGTTTATTTTACTTCAAGTCAAACTTGTTATGTTTATTCTATTTCAAAATTTGTATGAGTGGCAACAACATCGTCAAGATCTTCTAACGCATCTATCAGTTTAATTACTTTGCCTTGCATTACTTCATCACTAATTGCTACATTACTCTTTGGCACATAAGTTAACTCGGCCTCAATTATCTCTAAATTAAGTTCTTGAATTTTATCTCTTACGATTGCTAATTCTTTACTGTCGGTGTAAATGGCAGTTTCGCCCTCTTCTTCTATTGTATCTTTTGCCCCAATATCTATAATTTCTAGCAATAAATCTTCATCCAATGCACCTTTTATTCTGATAACACCCATATGATTGAACATAAAAGCCACTGCACCCTTCTCGGCAATATTTCCGCCGTTTTTAGCAAATGCAGTCCTAACAAAAGTATATGTTCTGTTTGTATTATCGGTTGCGCACTCCACTAATATGCCCACACCGCCCGGACCATAACCTTCATACATAACTTCTAAAATTTGTTCTCCACCCAGCTTGCCGGATCCTCTGTCTATAGCCCGCTGAATATTGCTTGCGGGCATATTTAAAGCTTTTGCTTTATCTATTGCTAGCCTAAGTGCAAAATTCATATCTGGATCTGCGCCATGTTTGGCAGCAATTGCAATAGCATTACCTAGCCGTGTAAAAACTGCTCCTCGCTTAGCGTCTTCAACAGCCTTACCACGATGAATTTTTGCCCATTTACTATGACCAGACATAATTACCTCCTGTATTCATCTGTAATTATATCAAACCAATCACTGATTTTTCTTTATTTTTGCTTTTGAAACTTTTTTATTACTTTTTTTCTGTACTTTTTGTGTTTTAAGATAACTAATTAACCAGATTGCAACAATTAGGGAACCTAAAGCAGTTAAATAATCACCAATAATTGTGTATAAAGTTTTGTTAGTATTTGTTTTTGCAACATAATCTATCGCTTCAATGCCTTTAACTTCAGCCTTTTGATTTCCATTATTATCTAAGACATAAGCCGATGCCGCATTGGCAGACTGCAAAAAGTATCGAGAATTAGCAACAGCCATAAATTTGGCTAAGGATTTTTGTTGCCAAGAAAAAATTCGCGAGCCTTTAAAAATTGATAACGAAGCTGAGTTTGTCAAAATGGTGGCTCCAGACTTAGTTAATTCTTGATAATCTTTTGGAGAAATAATACTAGAACACACCGCCGAGCCTAAAACCGTTTGATCATCAAGTTTAAAATTATGTAATGGTTCACTACCTTTGTTAACCATTTTCTGATAGCTAAAATAATCAATTGTTGATTTTCTATTTGTGGCAATTAAGCCAGCCCTTACTAGAAAGCTCAAATCTTCACCACCTGGAATTAACCGATGTTTCTCTTGTTGAGCTATAATGCCATCCTTATTATTGCCAAATAGCATCATATTAATGTGCCCCGTTGGTCGAGAGTCAAAAACTTGTTGAGAACCAATAAAAAAAGTTTTAGAATCATCTTCATTTTCGGAAAGTCTAGTAGATAAATTTGAATTGTCTATTTTTTCTAACCCATATTCCGGAAAGACAACCAATTCACTACCCCGATTTGCCATATTGCCAACTCTATTACTTAAAGTTTCGCTAATTACTGTTGCTTTAATACTTCGGCCATTTGGTGTTTTGTACATTAACCACCCAATTGTGCTCAAAACTAACATAACGACACATGTAGTTTTTATGTGCTTTCGAAGCTGTTTTTGAGTCATTAAAAAAATAATTAACCAAAAGAATCCAGCCAGTCCATAAAAACCTACTAACCGTGAAGCATATTTAAGAGGAGTATTTACAAGAATTAAAGATGGCGAACTAAGAGGCAGAACGGAATCTATACTGCCTTGTGGCCCTATCCAAATTATTGCGCTTAGCCAAGAAACCAAAAAATCCAGCAACGCGAATACTGGTATTCCAAACACTACAACTTGCCAAGTTTTAAATTTAGAAAATTTAGTTTTTAAATATTTAAATGCAGTAGTTACTAAGAATACAGAAATTGCAACATTTATAGTAATTAAGAAAACAGCGATTATTCTTGCAACTATCACCGAACCAGCTAAGTTTAAGCTATCCGTTATAAAAACCCAAGACCATGTAAAAAAATACCAAATACCAAGAATTATTATTGGTAAGTTTTGAAAAATTTTAGTTTGTTGAAGTTTTATTTTTTTAGCCACTAAACTAAACTGTATTACTGAATTTATGTGTTGTCAATTTTTGTTTTGTACTTCTACTCAGTAAAATTGTAAGAATTACTATTAACAAAGACATTATGCCAGCCTGAATTGCATTAATATTAACTTCAACAAAAGCAAACGGCATTGAACTAAGTAAATTAGAAATTTCTACAATATAACTCAACATTATCTTGGCCGGTAGAACTAATAATCCAAAAAATATAAACTGCCCCATCATTCCAGCTACTCCAGCTATTAATGTTGCCAACATCACAAAAGGTGTTAAAGGTACTACTAAAATATTAGCCGGAATACTCATAACAGAAAGTCCTGAAAAAATAAAAAGCAAAATGGGCAAAGTACATAATTGTGCTGAAATAGTTTCTATAAAAACCTGTGGCAATAGAAGCTTTTGTAATTTTCTTGGCACAAACCGCAAACTTAGGAGTGGCGCTAAAACTAAAATTCCAAAAAATGCAAAAAATGACAAATACCAACCTACGCTAGACCAAATATAGAGCGGATTCCAACCGGCTGTTATAACTGCCGAAAATAATAAAATCATTAAAGGACGGATGGTCCTGCCAAAAAACCACATTATTAAGCTTATAACGCTAACTACCGAAGCCCGAACTATTGAGGGGCTAAAACCAGTTAATAACAAAAACACTACTATTAACAAATTTGAAAGAACAAGTGCCTGAAACCTTGATCTTTTTTGAAGTAATCTTTGCGAGAAATACACAATAATTGTTAAGTTATAGCCAGATACTGCCACTAAATGAATTAATCCAACCCTGCGTAAATTTTCAGTTAAATCATTTGGTAAGGTATTTTGCTGACCAATTAGAATTCCTAAACCCAAAGAAGCTAATGGCTCTGGTAGAACATTTTGTAAGCCTACTGCAAAATGCCTGCGTAAATTATCTATCTGGCTTCTAGATGATTTTACTAAGCTAATATCTGCATAGCTAATACCAGCCACATTATCACCACGCCTTGAAAAAATCTTACCTTTTACAACCAGCCTATCTCCTTTATAAACCATTGGCAAACCCCTGCCTTCAATCTTAATATTCCCAATTAAATCAACTTTGTTTGGCTCAAGCAGTTTTACATTTCCAGAACTAAAAACTAATTGATGTCTTTCACTATAAACAGCATCTTCTCTGGCGGTTACTTCTAAGATAACCACTTTACCAAATATATCTTTATAATTATTTAAACTAGTTAAGAGAGTGCTACCGCGATAAACTCCTAACGCCAAAGCTACTGAAAAGATTATTGAAATAAATATTCTATTCTTGTGTTTACTAAATAAAAACAAGGAACTTAGTAGTGTAAATATAATTAGAAATACTAAAATCTGCACACTAAATGCTCTTACCACAACTAGACCTAACAAAAATAAGCTCAAACCTACCATTATTAGAGTTGTTCTTCTGATGTTCATCAGCGTTCGCATTTTTTAATAATAGTAATAAAAAATCAACAAACCAAAAGCGCAAAAAAAATAAAAAAGTCCCATTTAGCAAGGAACTTTAGATGGAGGGACGTTTGTATTGCTGTTGCAACTAAATTTGTCAATCAGGGTCGTCTGTCGCCTCATCGATAGCAATTATCAATTCGCCTCCGAAAACGAAATTTCGAAGTTTTTCTTGAGCTTCTAGAGACATTGCTGCAAGTCTTTCATCATATTCTCTAATTGCTCTGTCTTCAGGGTCTTCAGGATAAGAATGCACTCTTACTTTAAGTTCATCGAGTGAGTCGTGCCATTCTTTTGGTACTTCGTAGGGTATACCTGACATAAGTTAATTATATCAAAAAACAGAAGAAGGTTGCCTCTGTTTTTAAGCATAACCGGGATTGGAGGGCCATCTGGAATCTCGTGCAATCTATATGAATCAAACTGGAGAGGCCAGTAAGACTCGGTCACGTTTCGCGACCCCGTCGCAACATCTTTGCAAACCAGTTTGCAAGAGTTGACTCACTTGCAGATTGCCACTGGCAATCTTCACCCACACCACCCTTTTGGCGTGTGATGGCTTCCAACCACAAGACATACCAAACAAAAAACTCCCAAAAAGGGAGTTCTTAGTTTGGAGGGTCCAGTGGGACTCGAACCCACGACACCCTGCTTAAAAGGCAGGTGC
>CAZRVM010000003.1:40447-59483 GCA_964603625.1 uncultured Candidatus Saccharibacteria bacterium | reverse complement strand
CGCCAGTTTTTTGGGCAAATGGAGTGTGGGGCGTTGCCGGCGGTTTCTGGGTGAGAGGTTCTGGATTCTCCGGCAGTGGCGGCACTCCAGTTGTAGAGGTAGCCGTAGTTGGTAGCACCTGTGCCTGTGTCGTTTGGTACGGGGCCGTAGGCTCCGGGATTGTCTGGGTCGGCTGTGCCAGTAGTTACTACTTGAGGTAGGGTGAAATCTGATGCTATATCTGTGTCTTGGGATGTAAGTAGGGTTGTACCTGATGTAGAGCCTAGTTTGAGGTTATTTAGCATCCAGCATTTGTTGTCGGCTAGTTTGGCTACTTGGTAGGTTTGGGTTATGCCACCACGGGTGTCTGTTAGGTTTATTATAGCTTCGTCGTTGGTACCGTTATAGACAGTCATGCTGTTGCAGTAAGTGCTAGTCATGCTTTGCATGGTGGTTGGGGCTGGTGGAGTGGAGGGTTCATTGTCTGTGATTTGGTAGTTTAGTTTTAGTTCTTTAGTGCCTGAGGTTACGGTACCATCAATTACGAAGTCTAGGGTTACTTCTGTTTGGTCGTTAGTTGTGTTTGTTGTAGTGGTTTTTAGCTCTAGTGGGGTAGCATTTGGGGTTAGTAAAGTGCTGGTGGTTACAGCTCCACCTTTTAGTTTGATGGCAATACCAGGTTCACTAGCGGTGAGCTGGGCGGTTAGTTTGTAGCCATCAGAGCTAGCGGTGCCAGATGTTAGGGTTGAAGTGTTAGTGGCAGTACCTCCACCTTGAGGGATGGTGATATTGATGTTGTTTTGGTTGCTTCCTAGAGTTAGGGTTGGGGCAGCTTGAGCAAGGCGAGAGCTGGTAGTTAAGCCAACAATAGCTAGTGAAAGAGCTAAGAAGATGCCCAAGTTACGAGGGTTTAGTTTGTAGCGAGTTAGGCGCATTCGGCGAGAAGTTAAGTACCAAGTAAGTAGGCTTACGGTTATAAGTATTATAGCTATAACTGGTAGTAGTTTGGCTGAAGAAGATGAGCCGGTGTCGGCTAGACCGCCACCGGCTGGGGTATTACCTACTACTATGTTAAGAGTTTGAGTTATGGTTTGGTTTTGCACTTTAAGAACTACCTCTTGCTTCTGCTTCTGCTTCTGCTTCTGCTTCTGCTTCTGCTTAAATTATATTATGGTTATGATTATACACTACTGCTGTGTTGGCGTGTCAAGGGTTTATTTTAAGCGATTTATGCGCTTAATTTCTTTAGCAAACCACCTGGCACTTGGCCGAATTGTGCGCGCCATTGAAGTTCTATCAACCTCTACCAAACCAAATTTTGGCCACCAACCGTAAGCCCACTCAAAATTATCTAATAAGCTCCAATGGTAATAACCAACTAGCTTTACTCCTTCACTTAACGCCCTCTCCATTGCCACAATTGATTCACTAATCCACCATTGCCGGTATTGATCATTAGCATCGGCTACACCATTTTCTGTAACAATTATTGGTTTTCTATACCGTGCCCAAACCCTTAGTAACAATGGGTAGAGCCCTTCTGGCTCCATATACCAACCCAAATCATTTGTGGGCACTTCTGGATTATTGCGTTTAGTCACTTTATAATAATCTGTAAAATAATAATTAAATCCTACAAAATCTTGATTTTTACGAATTCGGTTATAAAACCACCAATTCCAGAAATAACGCATCCATTTTGTCATTATTTGGTCAAAAAAATTATGAGGCCGTTTTGCCTGAATATTAGCTAATTGTTGAGCAATGCCAATATTTAGTGAGGGTTTTTTAGATTTTAAAATTCGGTAAGCTCTATTATGGGCTAAAACTAAGTTATAAATAACTTTACTGCCAGTAACCCAACTTTTCTGACACGGTGGCCACCAACCTAAAACATAAGAAAAACTAGCATAAACATTAGGTTCATTAAGCGTAATGATGTTACTTACTAGTGGTGCAAATTCTTTGGCAATTTTTTTAACAAACTCATCCCAATAAATTAAGTTGGCTCGCTTTTCAAAACCGCCCAAATTTGCAAACCAAACTGGTAGTGTCCAATGCCACAAATTAAGCATTGGCTCTATTCCCTGCTTTTTAAGCTCTTTTATATACGCTTTATAATGATCAATTGCTTCTTGGTTCCATTTTCCTGGTTCGGGCTCTAGTCTAGACCATTCTATGCCGAATCTAAAAGAATTAAGATTAAGCTGTTTTACTAAAGCAAAATCTTCTTTATATTTTTTATAATGCTCTACCCCTTTGCCAGAAATATAATTTTCAGGTTTTTCGGCTTGAGCTTTAATTTCTGCCCAATTTGGAAGCCAACCAATATCTGCTTTGGCAGATTTAGCTTTAAGACTCGCAACTTGCAGTTCCCAAACAGACCACTGATTATGATTACCGCCCTCTACCTGATGACTTGCCGTACTTGCTCCCCACAAAAAATTTTTAGGAAACTGATTTTTATACTTATCCATTTAACATACTCTAACTTAAAACATAGTACATAAGCAATATACATTAATAAATTTTAGGTTAGTTGCATATAATACTGTTTTTCTATATTTGGCAACTTTTCTAGACTGTACCTTAAGGCTGTTCTGGGTAATTTATTGGCATATTTATTTAAAAAATCTTTTAAGGCTTGTTCGTCTTTTTTGCCTGCTTCTCTTAACATCCAACCAACCGCCTTATGTATTAAATCATGCTTATCGTCAATTAAAATAATAGATATTTTAAAAGTATCTTCGAGTTGATTGTGTTTTATAAAATACCAAGTACTTACTATAGCTATTCGCCGTTCCCACAAATTTTTAGACTTAGCCAGTTGATACAAGCGTTGCCTATCTTTATCTAACAAATATTCACCTACAATATCGCGACAGCTAACATCTACTAAATCCCAATTATTAATTTTACTGGTGTTTGCTAAATATAAATTAAACAGCTTTTTACGCTCTAATTCACTGGCTTTTTTAAACTGATTTACCATAATAATTAAAGCTAACATTCTGCATTCGTGAATTGGGCTTTCTAATAATTTTTCTATTTCAGAATTTGAAAGAGTTATAAAATCTTTTGAAATTCTACGAATTGTTGGCATATTTACACCCAAGAAGATATCTCCTTCTCCATATTGGCCCCTACCAGTCTTGAAAAACTTTTGTAAAAATTGAGCCTTTTTTGGATCTTCATGCTTGGTTAGCTCATCTATTACCAATTTAATAGTTCTAGTCATTGTTTTAATTATACTAAAAAGCTTTTAGACAAGCTTTACCATTTTAAAATATAAAATGTTATAATCTACTAGCATGATTTATGAAACAAATTATGGTTTTGCACCAGAACATAAAAATTTAAGGCGTTTTAACAACTTTTTAACTTTAATTGTTATTGGGTTTGGAATTTATTTAATTATAATGCCGATGCTACCCCAAATAACATTTGAATATGAAAAGCGGACTGGCAAAATCTCTGATAAAATTATCTATTCCGATAATAACGCACCAGGCACTAAGCCAATTCCTCAAGATAACAGATTAGTTA
Organism: uncultured Candidatus Saccharibacteria bacterium; assembly: GCA_964603625.1. Classification (GTDB taxonomy): domain Bacteria; phylum Patescibacteriota; class Saccharimonadia; order Saccharimonadales; family JAGQNJ01; genus HK-STAS-PATE-36. The sequence goes on along the minus strand of CAZRVM010000003.1, from coordinate 55,958 downwards.
TTCCGCAAATGGGCTTAGATGCCGAAATTTTTGAAAGTAAAGATAGTAGTGCCCTAAAAAAAGGAATGTGGCGAAGGCCAAAAACTTCTACCCCAGACAAAGGTGGCAATACTGTGATAGCTGGCCATCGTTTTTTGTATAAAGACCCAACTTCAGCCATTTTTTATCACCTAGATAAAGTAAAAGTAGGTGATGAATTTGCGCTTTATTGGCAAGGTAAGGAATATAAATACAAAGTTGAAACAATCAAAACGGTTGAGCCTTCTCAAACAGATATAGAAGAAAACACAACCGACCCAATTCTAACGCTCTATACCTGCACACCACTTTGGACATCAAAACAAAGGTTAGTTATAATATCTAAACCAATATCGGGAGATTTTCAATGATAAGCGAAAAAACAAGAACAGTTATTCTATTTATATTACTTCTTATTGGTATTGCTGCGCTTTGGTATATCAGCCGTCAAGCCGATGTAAATCTTGTTCAGTAAGGTTAAAAGTTATTTTTGACTTTTTCGGAATTTATCTTTATGTTCTAAAAATTGGCGTTTTTGATCTAGCCTAACTACATATTTTTCAAATTGTTTAAGTAAAGTTGAGTATTTCCAGTTAGGAGTCATTATTGCTTTTAGCCTACCTTTTGATTCTAAATATTCAACTAAACAATAAAAGTCTCCGTCTCCTGAAACTATTATAGCTTTTGAATAATTGGGCATTTCTTTCATTGCAAAAAGTACTAATTCGGCATCTATATTACCCTTAACTTGCGGTTTTGCCTGATTTTCATCTGGCGAGCTAGTTTCTACCGTTGGCTTTAAAACTACCAAATAACCAGCATCATGAAGTTGATTATACATTTCTTCATTATCTGAAATATATCCTATAAACATATAAGCTTTGGTTACACCATACTTATTTAGCAAAAACTGCCTAAATTTACGCCAGTCCATTTTCCAGCCAGCTCTCTGAACGCCTAAATTCAAATTCTGGCTGTCTATGAAGGCATAGACCTCTGATTTCTTAATTAAAGGCTTTGGTTTTTTAAGTCTCATTAAGTCTAGTATAACACCACCATAAAAGCTTCTCTAATAATTATTACTTCAGCAACAGCTAAATAGCGTCTGCCTCGTCTGATATTTTAAGAGGTTTTTTATTGGCAATTTCAAATTTTTGACCCGTCATTGGAGATTCTAAATAATCTTGATTTAGCAAGTTAATAAACATAACCAAGTCTTTGCTATCCATTATAATTATTGCTCCTGTACTATCTTGCATCAGTGGTAAATCTAGCTCTTTAAGCTGTTCAAATAGCTTTTCTTGAGTTACACCAAGCGGATCAAGAAATTGTAATTTTTTAACTAAAGTTTTGTTACCCTTAACCATTTGCTCAATTGTTTGATCGCTGTCAAAACTTAGTTTAAAATGCTCAGTTATTAATTTTAATTTTTCTTCGGCAATTTTATATTTTTTAGCATCATAACCAAATAAACTTGTAATTTTTGATTGATTAAACACATAAATATCTTGGTCTAACACCAGTAATTGATTGTCGGCTGGCACCCTAATTGCCCCTTCAGCATCAAACGGAACAAATTTACCACCGCGCAACATCCAACCGGTGCGACCACTCATAATTTGAGTTTGCGATAAAGCTTTAATAACATAAAAAGACTTGGCTAAATCTTTGTGTGAACATCTGGCAACCAAGCCCTTAACTCGCTTAAAATCATGCTCCTCCTCTACAAATGGTTCTATTTCATGCCTTTGAGTTGTTAACCAATTTATTACCATATGGGCATTTTCTACATTTTTCAACTTTGTTCTTTGCAGTATGTTTGGTTCTGGCTCGCCATCCTCAAACTCTCTAATTACTAAACCTTTATCTACCCCACCAAGTACTGCTTCGAGCAAATTATCTAACATTAAGGACTCAAGATTTTGGCGTAGTCCTTTACTAAGTAAAGTCTTATAAACTACAAAACTCTTACTAAAAAAATAAAGCTCAATATCTAATTCTTCTTTAATTTGCACTAAATTATTTGCCCAAGCAAAAACATCTGATGGCTGATAATTTGATTTTTCTTCAATTGTGCTGTCTTCGGTTAAATTGTCTGACATTTTTTCTCCCTATATTTAATACTTATTACGCTAAATATTCTACAATTATTTAATTACAAATAATAATGTAATTATTACGCATTAAGTTTATAAATACTGTTTTCTAAAATAATCTAATATTAACTGAGAAAATGGGTCATCTTCTAAATTAATATAGCTAAGATTGGTTTCTGATGTAGTAATACTCATATCACCGTCGGGTTCTAGTACTCCAAGTTCTATGTAAGTCTCTTCATCTTCAGGCATATTAAAAGTTGTAGATTTTAACCTTACATCTGAATCATGCCAATATGGCACAACAAAGATTGATGGCTTGCGAAGTCTTCCCCACCCTACAACTGTAGCATTTGGGTCAATCTTAACCTGATTGTGCAAAAATTTAAATTCAGCAATAGCACTTTGACGCTTTTGGCTAACTATCATCAAACCTCTGTCATAAAAGTCTGGTTCTAAAATTTCAAAACTCATAATTCACTAAACCTAATTAAACTTTTAAAATTACAGTAATTCAGAAATTAATTTTCGTTCTTGCTTTGTTGTATCGCGATTTCTAACTGTAACTGTATTATCTTCTAGTGTTTGAAAATCTATAACTATGCACTCCGGGGTGCCAATTTCATCCTGGCGACGATACCTCTTACCAATATTTCCGTTATCATCCCAAATAATATTGCCATATTTTTGTTTTAAATCTTTAAATACTTGGCTTGCTTTTTTTACTAACTCTGGCTTATTTTTTAGAAGTGGCGAGACGGCAAACCGATACGGCGCTAGGTCTGGTTTTAGTTTTAGCACTATTCTTTTCTCGCCATTTATTTCTTCTTCCGTATAAGCATCTACTAAAACTGCCAACAACATTCTGCCAACTCCTACTGAAGACTCAATAATGTAAGGTATATATTTTTCTTTAGTTGTTTCATCGAAATACTGCAAATCTTTACCACTCACCCGCTGATGGTTAGATAAATCATAGTCCGTTCGGTTGTGTGTGCCCCATAATTCTTTAAAACCTTGCGGAAAATTAAAATATACATCATGTGCTGCGGCCGCATAATGTGCCCGCTCGTTATCTTGATGCTCATGCCACTGCAAATTGTCTTTTTTAATACCTAAATTATTTACAAGAAAATCCCAAGAAAATTTTCGCCATTCTTCATAAGCTTGTTCTTGTTGCTTAGCATTTATAAAATACTGCATCTCCATTTGCTCTAATTCGCGAACCCGAAAAATGAAATCTCGTGGGCTAATTTCATTACGAAAAGCTTTACCTATTTGAGCAATCCCAAAAGGTATTTTAGCTCGCATTGTTTCACGAACATTCTCGTAATTTGTAAAAATTGAACCGGCTGTTTCTGGCCGTAGATACGCTACACTTGATTCATCCTCAATTGGCCCAACCCAAGTTTTCATCATCATATTATAAGTACGGGGCTCAGTTAAAGTTTTTTTGCCACAAGTTGGGCAAGTTTTATCTTTTAGTAACTCTTTTAATTCTTTTAAATTTGTTGAATCTGTGCCCGCTAAGTGATCGGCACGATGACGAGCACCACAATTTTTGCAATCTACCAACGGGTCTGTAAAGCCGGCAATATGCCCGCTTGCTTCCCATAATTTTGGATTTTGAATAATTGCACCATCTACTCCAAATATATTATCACTACTAGTAACCATTAATTTCCACCACTCTGCTTTTAACCGATTGACGAGCTCAACTCCAAGTGGTCCATAATCCCAAAACCCAGCTAAACCACCGTAAATTTCTGAAGCCTGAAAAACAAAACCACGCCGTTTACACAAACTTACAATGTCTTCCATTTTTACTTTATTACTCATATTTGTTTATTATATCAGATGAAAGACTTAACTATTCAATTCTTTAGGTGGCCAAAAGTCTGGATCATCTTCTGGACCAATAGGCTGTTCTGGAATTTTGAATAATCTCACAAGTTCGGAATCATCCTGTAATTGAATTTGATTATTATCAGATTTATGCGAACGGTGAACAACCACGCACCCAGCCACAAACATAGATACCCAAAATGATGCAATTATAGCTATTGAAGTATTGCTAGTATCTTTCATCTGATTTATATCATCTTGGTCTGAAGTATAAATTGGGTAGTCTGCAGTAGAAAATACTTTATCTTGAAACTCGTATGTTGCTTCTGGTTTCTCTTGCATGTTCTCTGCCAATGCTTTATCTGCAAAACCTAAAACAAGTGGTGTTGCTAAGGTTGTAGCCACCAAAGCTTTTTTAAACCGATTCATCCATACATTATACTCTTTTTTGCAATAGTTAACTTAGTTAACCTTATATTGTGCCAATACACTTACAAGCAAGCCATCAATCAACTCTAGTTCTTTATTTAAATTTGAAATTAATTTTAGTTTTTGTATATCTTCTTTTATCAATAATCGCAGTAACTTAATATGATTTGCGTTATAGCTGGCATTTTTAGATTCGTAAAAAGCCATTTGAGTTAAGTCAAAGTTATATTTATGTTTGTCTTTTAACTTATTATTATCAATATCTGTTGTAGTATTTATTTCGTGCCCCAAAATTTTTAACTGCCTTGCCATAAACCAACATTTTACTAATAAAGAATTGGTCATTGTATTATTAAGTTCAGTTAAAGAATTTAGCAATAACTCGTAATATTCAGAATCTACAACTTCACGGGTAGATTTATTAATTATTTTTAGAATTTCATAGCCCACCATAGTACGAGAATAATCTTCAGTAATATTTTTGAAATATGTTTGAAGCTTACTTGAAGCTAAAATACTAATTTCCTTTTTGCCCTGCACAATTGTAAATGTGCTTACGCTAAATAACTCAATTGAGCCTGCTATTTTACTTTTTATTTTACGAACCCCCCTAGCAATTAATTTCAATTTACCATAATTTGGAGTCAAAATAGTAATAATTCTGTCTGCATCTCTAAAATTGATTCTTGTTAAAATTATCCCTGAAGTAACATACTTTTTCATCTTCCAAAAACCTCATTTACTGCTTCAACCAGCTCACTAACTGAAGTTTTTGGTTTGTATAAATGTTTATAAATATTTAAAATTTGGGCTTGTTTTGGTGTTAAAGCAAGTTCTAAGCTTGATATAAAACTTAAAACTATAACTTTAATATCTTGTAAATCAGAATAAGATCTAAGTTCGTACAAAAACTCTATACCATTATTACTTGGTAGCTGTAACTCTAAAACAATAAGGTTTGGTTTAATTTTATCTATGATACTTATTGCTTCTTGAGCCTTGTTAGCTATTTCAACAACTATGCCTTCTCTTTCTATGGCTTGTACATAAATCTTAGCTAAAAAGCTATCTGGTTCAATCAACAAAACTTTATTTTTTTTCTTGGCAGTCATTATATTAAAGCTAGCTGATTACTTGCATTTAAGCTAAATACTAGACCTGTCATCCCTTGATGTTTACTTACATTTAGTTTGGTGTCTAACTTATTACACAGCTTATCTGCAATCATAATACCTGCCGTAGCGCCCTGAACTACATCTGGTAATACTTGTTTTACTCTTCCATAGCTACTTCTAATCTTATTCAAGCCAGCCTCATCTAGTTGATTAAAACTACTAAAAACCCCCACCTCAATTTTGTTTTTAAGTTTTGATACCGAATAATTCAATTTTGGTTTTGGTTCAATACTAGCAACCACAAGCATACTATATGCCAAACTATTAATAATAGATTTCACCACTTTCTTATTCGCTATGGCTAAACCTGTGCTCTTTTTAATATTTAAATTAGTTTTCACTCCCTGAAGTTTTGCAAAATCAACTAAATTATTCTGACATTCGTATATAACCGATTTTAGCGCCACCGGTTCACGCACAAAATTCATTTGACTATTATAGAGTTGAACACTTAATGAATAGCTGTCTACCAACCTTAAAGTAGCTTCAGTAATTATTTCAATCTCTTTTGTATCTGTACGGCCAGTGATTTTATTTAAATTAAGTAACGCCAAAATTCTAATTAAAGGTATTTTTAAATCTTCGGCAATTGTTTTATGTAAATAAGTTTCTAAATCAAAAAACTGTTCTGAAAATTGACTAGCCACAACCTTTACCCCTTATTACTCTTTTATAATAACAATATATAGCTTAGGGTGTAAATGTAAAATTAGGCAATATGTATTTATTATAATCTTCGTAGTACTGATCTGCTTCAGTCCAAAGTTTTACCGTTTTATCTCTTAAAGGTAAAATTACTGCAATACCCTTCTGATTATTAGTAAGATCGCCTTCGAACTTTAAGCCAACCACATTTGGAATATTTGGATTATTGTACATTGACGATTTAACTCTGCCAGTCTTTACTAAATTATCATAGCTTTTAGCTTCGTCATTAAAGTTCCTGTTTACAACTTGAAGCCTTAATGCGTAATTGCTTCCAGACTGAACATTTGGTACAACCATTGGCTGAAAATAACCATCTACCGGGTTAGAGCCTTTTCCAGAATCATCAACATAACCACTCCAAGTTTTCGGAAATTTAATTGTCACACCCCCAAATTGCTCTGGCCCTCTATAATATTTTAGTGGATCTTTCTCTTTTTCAGAAAACTCTTTATCTTTCTCTGTTGCAGTTTCTTTTTTAGCTATTTCAACTTTAGTTGCTACAATTTTATCTGTTTCAAATTTATATTTTTGCATTTCACTATAAGACCAAAAACCAAAACCACTAACTCCCATCAATAATAGAGTTATTAAAATTAAAGGAATCAATAAAGCATTTATACTTCCAGCATGATTTGCAATTGGTTTTAGTCTCTTTAAATTTCGCATTGTGCTTATGTTATCTTAAAATGATTATTTTTTCAATATCTTATTATACTTATACAAATACATGCCATTTAATTCTGCCTGATGATTTCTGCCTTCAATTTGAAATGCAAAACTAACTAATTTAACACCTTTCGGGTAATTTTGTATTAATTTTTTATTCAATTTTTGCATATATTTTTGTAATAAAAATACATAAATTACATCTGCTTCAGGCAATTTTTCTTTCCAATAATTACCCCAAATTATTTTTGTATACTTTCTATAGGGCCATAATTTTATTTTAGAATATGCAACTAAAATTGGGTTAAGCTCGTAGCCTATGCCATTAATGCCCTGCTTGGCTAACTCTAGTAATACCCTTCCATCACCACTGCCTAATTCAATTAAAGTCTGGTCAGGCCTTAATTTTGACAAAGCTTTAATATCTATAATTCTTTTTTTCATTGTTGGTAAATATGGAGCACCAAATAAAATTACAAAAGTATATAAAAAAAATATAGCTATTAAAAAAATTACAATTTCTTTACTCATAACAATTTTTCAATCTGGAAAGTCAATTTTAATCTCAGATAGTTTATTTTCTGATTGTTTTAAATAATGTTCGAGTTTCACAACTAGCTTAGAAGCCTCTTGAAGCTTCTTAATCGTTTGGTCTATGTCTAATTCTCCAGACTGAATTTGGTCTTTTATTTCATTTAACTGATTAGCCATTTCTACATATTTACCCATAACTATCCTTCTGTACTAGATACTTTAACTGACTTAAGTGTTACGCTTGAGTCTTGAAATTGCATATTCAATTCCTTACCTAAATTTAATTTTGTTGACTTACTAATAACTCTACCTGACTGCCTAACAATTACATACCCGCGTTGCAAAATCAATTGTGGATTATATTGTTTTAGTAATTGTTTGTCTAAATGTAGGCGATTTTTAGCATCTAAAAGTTGTGTATTTGCCACATTAACAATATCAAAATAAATAGATTTTAAACTTTGCTTATTAAAATTTATTAACTGACTAGTGAGATTTGTAAGAGATAGCCAATTCTCTTTTAAATGCAACTGTTGAGCTTTTTTATCGGGTAACAAAATTTGTGCTGCATGGCTTGGTGTACTTGCCCGTAAATCTGCCACCTTTTCTGCTAATAGATTATCAGTCTCATGACCAATAGCCACCAATGTTGGAATTCTGCTACCGGCAATTGCTCTTATGACTTTCTCATGATTATAAGCCTGCAAATCATCCGCACTTCCGCCTCCTCGAATAATTACTAGACAGTCAATGTTAGAATATTTCTGATTAAAATAATTTATAGCTGAAGTTATTTGACTCGGAGCTTTTTCTCCTTGCACCAGAACATCAATAAACTTAATATCTACACCACCCCATCTTTGATTGGCAATTTTTATAAAATCTTGAAACCCCGCTGATTCTTTAGAGCTAATTACGCCAATTTGGCTTGGGAAACTTACTAATTGTCTTTTTCTATCAAGATTAAACAAGCCTTCTTTTTCTAATTGTTTTTCTAAGAGCTCGGCTGATTTTTTAATTGTTCCTTTGCCAACCAACTGAATTGAACTTACACTAATGCTAAATCCAAATCTTGGATGCAGTTGAGGTTGGCCTATAATCTGCAACATCATACCTTCTTCTAGTGGACTTGGTAATTGAAAAATATTTCCGAAGAATTTTAGCGATGAATCTGCATCTTTTAAATCAAAATATAACCATTTATTTTTGCTTATCTTATAATTTGCAAGTTCGCCTTCAATTATTACTCTTCCACCAAATGACAGGTCTAAAATTTGATTCGTGGTAGCCACAAAATCTGTAACCGAATATACTACATCATGATTCATAATTTAATATCGTTGCTCGATACTGCTTTGTGATACAAAATATAACCTGGAGTTAACTGCATTATCATTGTTAATACTCTATACATTAACACTACCGGAAAACTCACACCAGCTGGCACACCGGCTGATGCCAAAACAGCTGTCATCAAGGCTTCGTAAATACCTACTCCACCAGGCAAAACAGATACTAAGCCTGCGAAATTTGCCACCGCATAAGCAATTATTACAGCGCCAGGATTAACCCAAAAACCAAATGCTACAAAAACTAAATAGAGTGTTACTACCTCAGTAAGATTGGCGTAAAAAGAATGAATTAAAGGTTTTCTTAAAATTCCGAAATCTTTTTTAATTAATAAATAATTTTCATGAAGGTCATTAAAAGTTCGTTGAGCTTTAGCAATATTAATAATCTCAGAATTTTTTGGTCTAATTATACTTACTAGTTTGTTAACAAATCTTGTTAGGCTCGTAAAAAAGATATTTATTCTTTGTTTACTGCCAATAATATAGGCTAGCAAAATAGTACCCATAATCAACAATGTTGCCAAAGATCCCGAAATTACCAAAACAAAATTATTAACAGAACCCGAAAACGCTAAAGCTAGTACGCCAAATGCTAGTAAAACTTGAAAAGAAATAAATATTAAGATAAACCTCAAGAGTTGAATTAAAGTAGATTTGCCGGCCGTTACGCCCAACGGCCGTAATCTTAAACTAAAATAAGAGAAACCAGAAACCCCCCCGCTCGGAAATACATGATTTACAAAATTAAGTTCTAGAGTAATCCTAAATAATAAATTTTTATTGATTTTTGATTTCAAAAAAATAAGTAAATCATTATACATCAGTGCGTAACTATAAAAATTTAAAGTCTGTGTTGGAACCATTAACAATAAAAACCACCACCTAACATCATTTATCTGTTTTAGAGTTTCGATTATGTCGTGCCTGACAGCATAAACTAAAAATATCATAGCCACCAAAGTGACAGTATTGAGAATTATTTTCCAGCGCTTTTGCCTTGCTTCTTCTGCCATAATAATCTTAAGTATACCAAACTTAACGATGTTAATTTAATAATCTTAAATAAAGATGTTAGAATAACAGATGTGAAAACAAGTGTTCTGATATTAGGGCGTCAACCTGCCATCTCGTTAGCTGAGCTAGAAAGTATTTATGGATCTGGATCAATAGAAGTTTTAAATGGTCAATCTGTATTACTCAATGTTCCAACAAGTGATGTAGACCTTAAGTCTTTAGGCGGAAGTATTAAATTATGCCAGCCAATAATTACTATGCCAAACACTAACTGGCAAGCAATATCTGAATTTTTATATGAAAATATAGCCTCATTTTTAGAAAATACAGATGGCAAAATAAAGTTAGGCTTAAGCATATACGGATCTTCAATAAATCCTCATAAAATAAACATTGCTGGTCTAAAGTTAAAAAAGTATATTAAACAAACCTTACAAAGATCTATTAGGACTGTTCCAAACACTGATTCATATTTGAGCAGTGCGCAAGTAATCCATAACAATTTAACCAAAACAAATGGGGCAGAAATAGTAATTTGTATTGGGAAAAACCGCACTACATTTTCTAAAACTATCCAAGTTCAAGATATTTTTGCATATGCTAAGCGTGATCAAAATAGACCTGCAAGAGATGCAAAGGTTGGAATGTTACCCCCTAAGCTTGCTCAAATCATTATTAACTTAGCAATTGGGAACCAAAAACCTAAAGTTGTCCTTGATCCTTTTTGTGGAACTGGTGTAATCCTTCAAGAAACTTTTTTAAAAAATTTAACCCCCTATGGAACAGATTTAAATGAAAAAATGATATCTTATGCAATAAAAAATATAGATTGGTTAATTAAATCAGATAATTCTTTTAAAATCCACCAAGCCGATGCCACTACATTTAAATGGGATAGCTTTGATACTTTAGCAAGTGAAACTTATTTGGGCCGCCCTTTCTCTACCGAGCCAAATCAAGATAAACTCAATTTAGTGATTCAAGATGTAAACACAATATTAAAAAAATTCTTAAAAAATCTCTCTAGTCAAACAAAGCCGGGTTTAAGATTATGTATAGCTGTCCCTGTCTGGTTTACAAAAAGAGGGCCAAAACGTTTACCAATTATTGACCAACTATCTATTTTAGGTTATACTCAAGTAAGTTTTGTTTATGCCAACAATAATGATTTAATTTACCATAGAGAAAATCAAATTGTCGGGCGTGAACTTTTAGTATTAATAAGGAAGAATAAATGAGTAAAGTAAAAGCTGGTGGTTCAAGTAAAAATGTTCATGATAGTCCGGGTCAAAGACTTGGTGTAAAAATATTTGGTGGCCAAAAAGTCAAAAATGGTCAAGTCATTGTAAGACAAGTTGGAGCAACTAAAAGGCCTGGAAACGGTACTTATATGAGCCGTAACTTTACTATTCATGCTTCAAAAGATGGTATTGTTACCTATACTTCTAGAAAATTTAAACTATTTACCGGTAAAACTACTCGCCGAACCGAAGTATCAGTAAAATAATTTTTAATTTTAAGTCAGTTATTCCAAATATAAATAGCTATTAATCATTTATGTTTAGATGTTGCTTTATTCTATCTACAACATCAGCAATTACAACTTGAGATTTTACCAAGTAATCATCTGCGCCTAGTTGATCGGCACGAGCTTTATCATTATCCTGGCTCAAAGCTGTTAGCATTATTATTTTAATGTTAGCTGTTTCTGGTGTATTGCGTAATATGTCTAAAGCATCGAAACCGCTAACTTTTGGCATCATAACATCTAGTAAAATTAAGTCTGGTTTATATTCTATGGCTGAAGCTAAAGCGTCTTCTCCGTTTGGTACTCGCTTAACATTAAACCCTTCAACTTCTAATCGGGCAAGATAAACATTTGCTAAACTATCATCATCTTCTACTAACAAAATTTTTTTTGTTTGGTTATTTGAAATATCCATATTGTCAATGCTACCTTATATTTCACTAAAAAACAATGCTCATTGATTTTTACAATTTTTTATAAAAGCCTTAAACAGAGGTTGTGGGCGATTTGGCCGCGAATTAAATTCTGGATGAAATTGACTTGCTACAAAATACGGATGATCAATTGCTTCAATTATCTCTACCAAATGTTTATCTGGTGATGTGCCTACTGCTTTAATACCCCAAGATTCATATTCATCACGATAATCATTATTGCACTCATAACGATGCCTATGCCGTTCGTCTATTCTCCTTTTCCCGTATGCTTTTTCGGCTTTACTACCCTTAATCAATTCGCAAGGATAATTACCAAGCCTCATACTTCCTCCTGTTCCTTCTTTGCCAATTTGATTAGCCATAGTATGTATTACTGGATGTAAGGTTTTTATATCATTTTCGGTTGAATTTGCATCTGTGAGTCCATAATTCCGAGCCGCAGCAATTACCCCAACCTGCAAACCTAAGCAAATTCCAAGATATGGTAATTTGTGCTTTAGCGCCCATTGAGCAGACTTAATTTTTCCTTCAACACCCCTTGAGCCAAACCCTCCCGGAATTACCATTCCATCAATATTTCTAAAAATATTAGATAGTTTAGTATTTGGCTTTTCTAATTTTTCGGCATCTATCCATTTAATTTCTAAATTAGAATTTTGCCACCAACTAGCTGATCTTAAGGCTTCAACTACTGACATATAAGTATCTTGATTATCTAAATATTTTGCCACTATTCCAACAATCACCTTGTCATCAAATTTGGTTTTAGCCCTATCAACAACTTGCTTCCATAGCTTATTATCTGGCTTTTTAGCTCTTATGCCTAGCTGTTTCGTAATATAACTTCCTATTCCCTGTTGCTCAAGCGTTAGAGGAACTTCATATACAGTCTTAGCATTTGGCAAAATTGCAATCCCGGTTTCTGGTACGCCACAAAAAGCACTTAATTTGGCTTTAACACTTTCACTTGTTGGTTGCTCGCACCTAGCTACAAGCAAATCTGGAGTAATACCAATACTCCTTAGCATTCTAGACGCATTTTGTGCTGGCTTAGTTTTTATTTCTTGACTAGCAGATAAATAAGGCAAGTAAACCACTTGTACATATAAACAATTATTTCGCCCTACTCTCGCACTGAATTCACGAATTGCTTCAAAAAATGCCGGACTCTCATAATCGCCAACTGTACCACCAATCTCAACAATATGAATATCAAAATCTTTAGCAGTTGACTCAACTATATCTCCAATTGCATTTGTTAAGTGAGGCACCACCTGAACTGTTTTACCTAAAAATTTGCCAGCTCTTTCCTCTTCAATTAGCTTAAGTAATATTTTGCCACTCATAATTGAGCTTTCTTGAGTTAGTTGTATATCTAAAAATCTCTCATAATGCCCTAAGTCTAGGTCTGTCTCAGCTCCATCCTTAGTTACAAAGCACTCCCCATGCTCAGCAGGATTTAAAGTACCGGCGTCTACATTTAGATAAGGATCCAATTTCTGGATATTAACACTCAATCCTCTAGCTTTTAAAATATTCCCTATTGAAGATGCAGTTATACCCTTGCCCAGACCCGAAAGTACGCCTCCAGTAACAAATATAAACTTAGTATGCCGTTTTAATAACGCCACCATTACCTCCCCGTTTAACTACTACCTCAACAAAGTAACTACGCTTATGATAGTACCACAATCAACTACTTAATCGCAAACTCTAGCTATTTTTTAAGTTCGTTTTGAGCTGATTGTAATTGATTATCTTCACTAGAATTTTTTGATTGTTCAACTTTAAAATCTGGTTCTATTCCCTGTTTATCAATATTTCGACCATTAGGCGTAAACCAATGTGCAATTGTAATTTTAATTGAAGCTCCATCAGGTAAGTCTTCTACAGACTGAACGCTACCCTTACCGTAACTTTTCACACCAAGCAACTTAGCTACATCATTATCTCTCAAAGCACCAGCTACAATTTCACTAGCACTTGCACTGCCTTCATCAATCAAAACTATAGTTGGAATTCCCTCTAAAATGGGGTCACCCTCTGATTTATAAGTTTTAATAACCACATCAGTTCTTTTTTCTTGTAAAACTGTTTTATTAGCTGGTAACCAAACACTAGATACACCAACTGCGGCATCTAACAACCCGCCAGGATTACCTCTTAAATCTAGTATTATTTTCTTTGCGCCATTGGCTTTTAAATTACTTGCTGACTCTCTGGTTAATGATGTAGTATCGTCTGAAAAACGACTAATTTTAATATAACCCACATTACCATCCAAAGATTTACTCTCGACACTAGGTATGGTTATATTTGCTCTTTTAATTGTAAAATTAAGATCTTCTTGCTTATTGCGAATAATTCGAAGTTTAACTTCAGTACCTTCTGGCCCGCGTATTTTATTTGCTGCCTCACTAACACTTAAGCCATAAGTTGATTGACCATCAATTTCAGCAATTACATCTTTTGGTTTTAATCCCGACTTTTCTGCAGGAAACCCAGAAATTGGCGATACAACTATAATAGAATCTTCGCTTTTGCCTAGTTCTGCACCAATTCCACTGAATGTGCCGTTAAGCTCTTGATTAAATTGCTTAGTCTCTTCGGCGTTAAAAAACTCAGTGTGAGGATCGCCTGTTGCATTTACCAAGCCTCGTTTCATACCTTCTGTTAGCTTTGCTTGATCTAAAGTTCCATCAAAATTCTTTCGTAATAATGAATAAACTTTTTCTACAGAATTAAAATCTAAATTTGTTGATAAATTAGAGTTTTGTCGCCCCAAACGAGACCCAAATTCAATATTGCCAGAACCAACTCCATAACCAAACCCAAAAACTAAGAATATCCCAAAAATCGATAGCCATACTTTTAACCATTTACTATTTTTACTTGCACCTTTAATTTCTGCCACCAAATAACTCCCTTCCAAATTTTCAGTTAATATAATAATTATAACTTAGTTAAAGCTTAAAAATATATGTTTTTTTTAAAATGTTCTGTTTACGCGATACAAATTTCCATCTAGTTTTGTATTATATTCAGATGTTTTAAAAGTATTACCACTAACACTCTCAACATACATTGCATGCCCCCAATATCCATTAGTACTAATTGCAATATCTCCAGGTTTAGGTTCTCTAAAAACAGGCACTCCATTAGTATAGGCGGCAGCAACCCATTTTTTAGCATCCCCCCAATATTTTGGAGCAGTTCTACCTGAAGCCTCTACTGCCCAAGCGGCATAAGAAACACACTGGCGAGTGCAATAGCCCCATTTATCTACCGAATCAGCACTTACTGGTGGGCCAGGACAAGGAGCATCAGCTTGGCTGTGACCATAATCTTTGTAAGCATAATCTTCGGGCCGAAAACTTTTAATATCACCAGGAAACCTAATAAAATAGTAGCCACCATCAGTCGTGATATTAGCATCTATTTGTGAAGCAATTAATTCTTGTAGCCGATTAGTATTAGATTTTATTTTATTATTAAATTCTGTTTGTTGTCCTTGGTTCATAGCTAAAAGTTGGGCATGCTCATTTTTACTTGTAGCAAGTTTTTCTCTTTGTGAATTTTGTTCTGCAATTAACTTTTCAACCTGTTCTTTTTGAGAATTTAGTTGATGTTTAAGAGTATTTATTTTATTCAACATCTCTAAGATTTTATCTTTCACAGAATTTTGATACTGTTGCTTATCTACAAATTC
>CAZRVM010000003.1:24388-40347 GCA_964603625.1 uncultured Candidatus Saccharibacteria bacterium | reverse complement strand
GTAGCTTCTGCTTTTAGCCTTTCTAGAGCGTCTTGATTACTGGTATTCTCTTGAAGTAATCTACTAATTTCGTCTTGAGTAGATTCTGCCTGAGCTAATCCAGAATTTAAATAACTTCCACTAATCATAAAGAACGACAAAACTAACACTAAAACTATTTTAAGTGTCTTATTTATGTAATTTATCTTCATCTTCTTCATTTATCAATTCTTTCAGTTAGACATATGTCCATATAAACTAAACATCCCATCGCTATGTCGTATTAACACATAGTATCCATAGTTTAAACTACATGAGCTTTTGCATCCACGCCAAACAATTTCACCATCGGCAACCGCCCTTACAGGACGCCCAGTAACACCAGCATAATCAGTACCAGTATGATAGCCTTTATAATAAACTGAATCTGGATTACCGTAGTTTTGCGATATAAAACCGCCTTCTACAGGCCTTATCCAGCTACTGCCAACATAGTTACTGGGATTCACATCTACGCCTTCACTGTTCCTTGCCTCAAAATGTAAATGTGGGCCGGTGGAGAATCCTGTATTACCTACATAGCCAACTATTTCGCCTTGTTTAATAGAGCCTAAACTTACGAATTTACCCTTAGCCAAACTTGCTTCAAGTGCTCTTTGGGCTTCCTGAAGTTGTTTTATTTTATCTTGATTAGCTTTAGTGCTTGCATTATATTCTTCTTGTTGTGCTTGATTCATTGCAAGTAAACGATTCTGCTCATTTTTACTAACCGCTAACGTAGTACGACTATTACTCTGTTCTTTAATTTCTGCCTCAACTTGTTCTTCTTGAGTTTTAAGCTGATTCTTTAAATTCTCTACTCTTGCAAGCGTACTAAGTATTTTATCTTTGACTGAATCTCTGTACTGTTGTTTATTTATATACTCGCTTAAATCTTTACTAGTAGACAACATTTCAAGCGTTGAAAAGTCGCCTTCAAGATACATTGTTCGTATATTCTTTGCTAGCAATTCTTTTTGGTTACTTAAATCTTTTTCTGTTTGAACTATTTGTTGCTGTAAATCTGCTTGCCTTTGACGACTCACATCTAAAGATCTTTGAGTTTCTTCAATATCATGCTCAAGCTTATTTATAGCATCGTTATAATTTACGGCAATCTCTTGTAGTTTTTCTACATTTGTTTTATTTTCTGTATTTTTTTGAATTAAATCATCTATCTGCCCTTGAAGAGATTGAGCTTTTACATAATTTATACCTGAAGTGCTCAATAAAGCTACTAAAATTAAACTTACAATAAAATAACTAGTCCTGCTTAAGAAACCTTTGTTAACACGAAACCAGTTTTTAAATTTTGTTTTCATTTTAATTTTAGCTACAATAACCGTTAGCATATTAACATATTCCTCCAAGATTTGTAAACCTCTACAACTATTACCAAAGTTAAACAAAGAATTAAGATTTTAAGAACTCGACTTAAACTTTAGATACCGGCGCGTTGCTATCATCGAAGAAACGCCCCCTATAAATATACCTGTCGTTAATTGAATAGCCAAGATATACCAGAAATGTTCTGAAAAATATTTATTAGCAAAATTTATATCAAGCAAGCCCAAACTACTTGCACCAAAAGCCGAAGCAGAAACCGCAAATAACAAATTACAAACTGCCACAGAAATTAACCCTGCAATAATTCCATATAAAATTGTTTCAACAACAAACGGGCCTCTAATATACCCGGTGCTTGCACCTAGTAACCGCATAATATTTAATTCTTCACGGCGATTAAATATTGCCATTCTAATGGTGTTGAAGATAATTAGCATTGAAATTATGGCAAATATCACAACTCCTACTATTCCAGCTTTTCGGAAGAAAACTGTCGCTTGAGTTATTCTATCTATTGCCTTCTTTCGATCGCCAGAATACGAAGTTGGGTCAGACTGCAAAGTTTTAATATCTTCTTTCTCTAAAAACTGCCTAATTGGTTCTATATTATTTGGGTCAACTGGTTTAATCTGCAAACTTGCTGGCAGTGGATTATCTGTCTGAGATATTGCCATTAATAGATCTAAATTATTTTCATTCTGTTTACGATAACGCTTTAAAGCATCGTCTTTAGAAACATAATCAACAGACTTTACTTCAGGCATTTTTTTTAATTGCTCTATTAAATCATTCTTCTTTTGATCTGTAATATCATCTTTTAAGTAAACAGAAATATCAATTTTATCTGTAATTTGTTTGACTGTATTTACAAATGTAGCATTAGCAATTACCGAAAACAAAACTATCGTAAGCGTAATTACCATAACTGCAATAGCTGCTACCGCTAGCCATGCATTCCTAATAAAGTTAACAAGCCCAGCTTTTAAAATACGACTAAAAGTTATAAATTTTCTGTCCATTTAAATTTTATAACCCCCACCTACCTTATCGCTTACAATCTTACCATCTTTAATTGTTACAACACGTCTTTTTAAATTATTTACTATTTCTTGATTATGAGTTGTTAAAAGTACTGTTGTGCCATACTTATTAACTTTTTCTAAAACTGAAATAACATCCCAAGCGTGTTTTGGGTCTAGATTTCCTGTTGGCTCATCGGCAATCAATATCTTTGGCTGGCGAGCTATAGCTCGGGCTATTGCCACGCGTTGCCTTTCGCCACCAGATAACTCCTTAGGATAATTTTTTTCCTTTCCACTTAATCCTACAATGTTTAACACTCTAGGCACAGTGTATTGAATTTCTTTATTTCGCATTCCAACAATTTCTAAGGCAAAAGCTACATTCTCGTATACATTTTTGTTTGGTAACAATTTAAAATCTTGAAAAACAACTCCAATTTTTCGTCTTAACAGAGGTATTTTTTTATCTTTTAAAGTTTCATAATCTACACCACCAACAATAATTTTACCATTTGTAGGCCGTTCTTCTCTTGTAAGTAATTTTAGAAAAGTTGATTTACCAGCACCGCTCTGACCAACTATAACCACAAACTCTTTAGCTTCAATATGTAAACTAATTCTATCTAAGGCTATGCCTGTTTTGCCATATATCTTACTAACTCTATCTAATAAAATCATCCGACTTCTATTATATCAAATTAGTTAAGCTTTAATAGTCATTTTATAGTCTAAATACGCTTCAATAAAATCGTCAATTTCACCATTTAACACTTTGTCTGGCTCGCTAGATTCATATTGAGTTCGTAAATCTTTAACTTGTTTATACGGATGTAGCACGTAGTTTCGTATCTGACTACCCCACTCTGCAGATAAGTTAACTCCCTTAAGATCGCTAATTTTATCTTTATGCTGTTCAATTTGAAGTTGTGCTAAACGCGACCGTAAAATTGTTAGGGCTGTTTCTTTATTTTGAATTTGCGACCTCTCGTTCTGAATACTTACTGTTATGCCTGTTGAGATGTGTGTTACTCTCACAGCCGAGTCTGTTGTGTTTACCGATTGCCCGCCGTGCCCCCCTGCTCTAAAAACATCAATCTTAATATCTTTTTCGTCAATAACTATTTCATCGGGCTGATCAATTTTAGGTATCACATCAACTTTTGCGAAACTCGTTTGTCGTAAATTATTAGCATTAAACGGGCTTAACCTTACCAAACGATGAACACCATGCTCACTTTTCAATTTGCCATAAGCGTAAACCATCCCACTTATATCAAGTGTTACACTTTTTAGGCCAGCCTCTTCGCCCGTAGACTTATCTACAATATCAACCTTTCCACCTCTAGCTTCAGCCCACCTCAAGTACATACGAAGCAACATTCCTGCCCAGTCTTGCGCATCAACACCGCCAGCTCCAGCATATATAGACATAATTACATCGTAGCCATCATATTTACCACTAAAAGCTAATTGCTTTTTTAATTGTTGGTATTTTAAATTAAGCTCTTCTAAACTTTTAATAATTTCACCTTTAATTGTACTATCTTTTAGGTTTGCTAATTCCTGAATATCAGTAACTTCTTTTTTAAGACTAGCCCACGGCTCAATTCTTTGACGCAAATTTGAAATTTGTTTCATTATTCGTTGTGCCTTCAAATTATCTTGCCAAAAATCTTCAGCCTGACTGCTCTGCTCTAACTCATTTAACTCTATTTCTAGCTTATCTATTCCAACTTGATTATAGTTTTTAACTATATCTTTTTTTAAATTCTCTATGTTCTCAACAAGTTCGTGCATTGTTATTCTCACTTAAATATTAAAGCTCAAAGATTGGTACAGCTTTTGCGCTAAATCATCCCCACAACTACCAAGCACCCCAAAACCATATATTTTTTCGTTAAACAAAACATTAAAGACTGCTTCGAGTTGATCTTGAGTCACGGCTTGAATCTTTTCTGGAATTTTAAAATAATCTTCGTACTCCTCTTCATAAAAATACCTACTACTATACATATTAGCAATTTGAGCAACCGTTTGAGCACCTCTTTGGTGCCTTCCTAAGGCGTACAATTTAGCTGCTTTTAGCTCATCGTCACTTATTTTGCCTTGTAGTAAATTATTAATTTCTTTATTTATTATATTAAATAATTTATCACAATTAGTTGGCATAACCTGTGAGCCTAACCAAAAATTTGTTGAGCCTAGCAATCTTGCGTAGCCTGAGCTTATACCGTAAATCAAGCCTTGTTCACGAGCTTGACCAAATATTCTCGAGTGCAAAGTTTCAGTAAGCATTATATTAGCTAAAGATAAAGCATAACTTTCGCCATCTGTTATTCGTCGCTTTGAAAAAGTATCAAAATAAAAATATAAATTTTCTACAGATGAATTATTGATATATAGTGCTTTCGATTGAGCTAGAGGTTCTTCATCGGGTAGAGGAATTCTGTAACCTTGCTCTGGTAGTTCAATATTTAATAA
Organism: uncultured Candidatus Saccharibacteria bacterium; assembly: GCA_964603625.1. GTDB lineage: Bacteria > Patescibacteriota > Saccharimonadia > Saccharimonadales > JAGQNJ01 > HK-STAS-PATE-36. The sequence goes on along the minus strand of CAZRVM010000003.1, from coordinate 35,479 downwards.
TGCTTTTTCAATGACTTCTTGTCGGGGTTTAGTTAAATTACCGGCAATAACAAACCGTAAATTTGCTGAATAATGCGTTTTAAGGTAATGCTGTTTAACATCTTCTAGAGTTACATTATCTATTAAATTTAATCTTTCTTGATCTGTCAAAGCTACAAACCCGTACCTCTGACGCAACGCTAGATTTAAATGCCTAAAATGATTATTAGACCGCGAAAATAGTTCTTCTTTAATGTTTCCTAGTTCAGAAGTGTACTCAGACTGCAGAAATAAAGGTTTGGTAATTGATAAAATTATTAATCCTAAAATTCTATCCCACTCAAAATCAGCACATTCGGCTTCGTATGTAATATCATAACTACCGGTACTGGCATTAGCATAAGCGCCATTTTTTTCTAACTCAGCTTGAAAATCTTTAGATTTTGGATATAGCTTATTTGCTCCGAGCAGAATATGCTCCATCAAATGAGGTGTTTCCCATTTTGAATGCTCAACCAAAAAATCCCCTGCCCGAAAATTTAACTCAATAGACATAACTGTCGCATCAGGAATATTTATTAATAAGCCTTTAACCCCATTAACAAGACTTATCTGAGTAACTGAATGCTTCATTTAATGCTTACGACCTTTAGCACGCCTTTTTCGTTCAGATTTACGAGCTTTTTTTCTAGTTTTAGATGTTATTTGTTTTTTGGTAGCTTTAGTATCTAAGTATACTGCTTGCTCATTGCCTAGCTTCAAAAAATCTTCTTCATGAAGTTCTTCGGCTTCTATTATTTTGTCGGCATTATCTACTGAATTCCTAGCTGCCAGTGTAAGCTCTGTTTCTACTGGCTGGTCATTATCGATTGGCTCAGCAGAAAAGATTGCTTTAACAATATCTTGCCTTAACCTTAATTGCATTTCTTCAAACATTTGTTGAGATTGCCGTCTATACTCCACTAAAGGATCTTTTTGGCCAACACTAATCCAGTTAATCCCTTCTCTTAAATGATTCATACTCTCAAGATGTTGCATCCACAAATTATCTAATATTTGAAGGTATATTTCTCTTTCTACAGCACGCATAACTTCTTTACCAAAAACTGACTCTCGCTTCTCATAGAGCTCATTGGCCTTTTGAACTAGAGTTTTAGCAAACTTTTCGTGGTCAACTTCAAAAATTTCATCCATAGTACGATCATCAAACGGAAAAACTTCTGCTAGCGCTTCGTCAAAACCTTTAGAATAAGACTGTGGTGATTTTGCTATTAATTTTGCTTCATCTTCAATAAAAATTTTAATTCGCTTACTAATATCTTTATCTTTTAGAATTTCGCGCCTAATTATATATGTTGCCTTACGATGTCTGTTCATAACATCATCGTATTGAACAACATTTTTACGCTGATCAAAGTTAAATCCTTCTACTTTCTTTTGAGCAGCTTCTAAGCTTTTTGAAATAATTCTATTCTCAATTGGTGTTTCCTCATCAACCTTTAATCTCTCCATCATTGAAGAAATTCTTTCGCCTCCAAATACTCGCATTAACTCGTCTTCACAACTAACAAAAAACTGAGTGATTCCAGGATCTCCCTGACGCCCAGATCGCCCTCTTAACTGATTATCTATTCGTCTTGATTCGTGCCTTTCAGAGCCTAACACAAACAAACCGCCCAACTTCTTTGTATCATCATCTAATACAATATCTGTACCACGACCAGCAATATTCGTAGCTAGCGTTACAGCTCCTTTTTGGCCAGCTTTTGCAACAATAGATGCCTCTTTTTCATTATTTTTAGCATTTAAAATTTGGTGAGGAATATTAGCTTTTTTAAGTAGTTGGCTCAAGACTTCATTTTTCTCAATAGAAGCTGTACCAATTAATACCGGTTGCCCTTTGGTATGCAACATTTTTATCTCTTTAATAATTGCTTTGAACTTACCAGCCTCAGATTTGTAGATTCTATCACCTCTATCTTCTCTTATAACTGGCTTGTTGGAAGGCACCTGAATTACATCTAACTCATAAATCTGATGAAATTCTTCGCTTTCAGTCTCGGCCGTACCAGTCATACCAGAAAGCTTATCGTATAATCTAAAATAGTTCTGAAACGAAATTGTTGCAAGTGTCATAGATTCTTCTTTAACTTCTACACCTTCTTTAGCCTCAATCGCCTGATGCAACCCTTCGTTATAACGGCGTCCTTTGAGTAGCCTACCAGTAAACTCATCGACTATCACAATCTCACCATCTTTAGTTGCCACATAATCTTTATCTCGCTTAAACAGTGCTTGGGCTTTTAGTGCTTGTTCAAGGTGATAAATTGTTCTGATATTATCCGTAGCATATAAGTTATCTATGCCTAGTTTTTTCTCAACCGCCTCTACACCTTCATCTGTTAGTACTACAGCTCGTCGTTTTTCATCAACTTCGTAATGAGTGTCTAGTTTCAAAATTCGAACCACTTTAGAAAATTGCTCATATGCCGTTGCACTAGCTGTTGCTGGTGCTGAAATTATTAGAGGTGTTCTGGCCTCATCAATCAAAATTGAATCTACTTCGTCAACAATAGCAAAAGCTAGCTGTCTTTGACGGAGTTGGGCTTCTTCACGCACCATATTATCGCGCAAGTAATCAAAACCATACTCATTGTTAGTACCGTAAGTTATATCTGCCAAATATGCTTCTTGTCTTGTGCACGGCTTTAAATGCCTCATTCTTGGATCTTCATGATTCTCATTATTAAAATTAGGATCATACAAAAAAGAAGCATCTGGAATAATAATGCCCACTGATAAACCCAAGAAATGATATATCTGCGACATCCAGCCTGCATCTCGTTGTGCTAAATAATCGTTAACCGTAACCACATGCACACCGTTACCGGTTAATGCATTTAAATAAACCGGTAATGTAGCTACTAGCGTTTTACCTTCTCCGGTCTTCATTTCGGCTACATTTCCTTCGTGCAAAGCAATACCGCCAATTAGTTGAACATCAAAATGTCTTTGCTTTAGTGTTCTAGTTGAAGCTTCACGAACCACCGCAAAAGCGTCTGGCAAGATTTCATCTAGTGATTCTTTTTCTAACCTTTTTTTAAGAATATCTGTTTGAGCTTTTAGTTTTGAATCTGACAAATTCTTGTATTTATCGCTTAATTTATTAATCTCGATTATCCGTTTTTTAAGACGCTTCAGAGTTTTGTGCTGAGGGTCTCCAAGCAATCGTTTAAAAATTTTTTTCATAATTTAATCCCGTATAATCCTCTCCGATTTATAAGTTGTATTCTCCAAGTTTATATTGTAACTTATTTAGCTACTAGATTGCGAACGAATTTTGTCAATTAAATGCCTGGTATGACCTCTAAGCAGTGAATGTTGATCTTTATATCTCTTGAGCTGGTTTTTTAATTTTGTTTCTACAATATCTACTGCAGCAAAAATATTTAAGGTAGTTTCTTTAATATTTAAAGTATCTTTAGGCAAAGTTAACACTACTTCACAGGTATATTGCTTTTTGCCCTTGTTGCTACCTGCTTTTAACTTCACGGCAACAAATACAGATTCACGAGCTTTTTTAGGTATAAATTTCTCTAATTTACTAATTTTTTTAGTAACATACTTTCGAAGGTCATCATTTACCTCCATTTTTAAACCAGTAATCTCTATTCTGTCTGTCATTAAATTTTTTCCTTTCCGCCCATGTAGGCTCTTAAACAATCCGGAACGATTACATCTCCGTTTGAATTTTGAAAATTCTCTATTATTGCAATAAGTGGGCGCTGTGAAAAAACAGTTGCATCATTGGTATGAGCCAGCACTAGCTGATTATTTAAATCACGAATTCTAGTTTTCATAGCTCGAGCTTGATAATCAGTCATATAATCGGCCGTATGAGTTTCGCGGTAAGTTTGTTGGCTAGGTATCCATACATTAATATCAACTCCCTTTGCGTTAGGGCCACCTATATCGGCTGTGCATTTTTCAATAACTTGATAATGAAGACCTAGTTTAGACATTAAATATTCTTGGATGGCTACCATAAACAAATGTTCTTCCAATGAAGTTTGAGGAGTCGTAAAACTTTCCATTTCCAACTTATTGAATTGATGTAACCTAAAAATACCTTCTGTATCTTTGCCATAAGTTCCAGCCTCTTTTCTAAAAGCAGTTGTATAACCTACAAACCGAATCGGCAACTGATCATTAGGTAAAATTTCATTCATATAAATTGGTGCAATTGTATGTTCGGCACTTGCGTTTATCCAAAGATCTTCACCTTCTAATTTATAAGTCTGCTCTTCTTTGTTTAACCGCCCTGTTGCTTCAAAAACTGCTTTTTTTGCAACAGCTGGTGGAAGTATTGGCACAAAAGGCTTATAACTTACATTTAAATTATTAGTATTTGCAATCTCTTTCAAAACAGTTTCATTTGTTAAAATGTCAAAACCAAACTGCCACAAGGCAAACTCTAGCCTAACTAAATCGCCTTTAGTATAAACGAATCTCGCGCCAGCTATCTTGGTGGCTCTCTCTTTATCAAGCCACCCTTTAGCATTAGCTATCTCTGCATGATTTTTAACTGCAAAATTAAACTCTGGTTTATTTCCAACCGTTTTAATTACTACATTCTGTTTCTCTGAATTCCCAATTGGCACACTTGGAAGTGGCATATTTGGAACCGTTTTAAGTACTGCTTTAAATTCTGTTTCAATTGCCTCAAGTTTAGGTTCTAGATCTGATAATTTTTCTTTTATTTCCCTGCCCTTTAAAATTAAATCTTCCGATGGCTTATTGCCCTTTAAACTTTCAGCAAATTCATTTCTTTGTTGACGCAACAACTCAACTTGGTATTGCAGTTTTTTACGCTTATCATCAATGCTCAATAATAATTTAACATCAACTTCGTAACCTTTTTGTTTTGACTTTTGAGTTACCAATTCGGGATTCTCACGAATAATCTGAATATCTAACATACTAATATTATACAATGCAACGCCAACACTTTACACCACAAATACAAAAAATAGTTTTAAATAAAAAAGAAATTTTTGGTTCAAGAATGATTAATATGCCCTCAGCTTCTCATTTCTTAGCAATTTAAACAATACTTTGTATAAGTGAAATTACTGATTAGAAATTTCTCTCAGTGCACTAATAAACTCGTCTGTACTCTCTCGTCCTAAAACTTTCAATGCGTGACCTTGTATTCCATTCATGACATTTCCCCATATATCTTCTGTAGCACCATATGAGGCCAGTTTTGCATATATTTTAGTGCTCCTAATAATTCTTTCGTAGTACTCATTTTTCTGTTTGTCTTCATCAAAATATTCACTTATTAGTTTTAATGCTTTACCTATAGCCAATTGTGTAGCACTTATAGCAGCTTCTTCCCTATTCAAACGATCAATGTGACCTATTGCATCATCAATATATGAATCCATATCAAACGATTTTCCTGTAACACTACCCACCATACATAGAAACCCCTCTCTTTCTACCTCGCTAAACTCTTGACTTTCAACAATCATTGTTTCAAGTTCAGGAAGATCATATTCATCACTACTTTCTGTCAGTATAAAACCCAACTTGCACAAAACATAAATCTTGCTTATGTCTAAACTGACCTCTTTTATTTTCTTTTGCAATAATTCACCATAGAGTCGCGGTTCATGACGTCTAACAACCGACTCTATAATCTCTTCTGTTGAAGCATTTACGTCGGTTTGACCGCTTTTATCTACTTGTTCGTCTGATTGTGCCATCTCAATAAATAACAAACTATGCTCGTGAATCAACCTTTCACGCTGCCATATTAAGATTCTCTCAATGTCTAATATATCATCAAGTGTAGATCCAGGAGGAAATGGCATACTAACACCACTATCATTAAGCTGGCCTAGTATATCAGGCAGAACTTCCCTTAGCTCAGGAAAGATATCGCGAGAATCAACATATTCATCAACATCTTCTTGGCGACTTGCAGAATGTTTACTAAAAAGCTCTTCTACTTCTTTTTCAAATCTGTCTTCATTATTCTCCATATATAACTACAATTACTCCTATAACCTTAAATTGTTCTTACTCTACTATCTTTTTAATTATTTGTCAACTTTTTCAATGCTTTTAGTGTAATTTCTGTTCTTTGTTTAGCGTAATTGCAAAATTCGCATGGCTTTGTTTGATCCATAACTTGCTTGCCAACCGCTGGTAAAGTATCACCATCCATTACTTGTTTCATTTTTAAAATTGTTGGCTCAACCCAACTATCATCGCCTCTATGTCCAAAAATATGAGTTTCAAAATTAACCACATTATCAAATCTATCGTTAGCCCAACTACCAGTTGCATACACAAAATAACCAGTTTTATTGACTTTAAAGCCATTTTGCTTAAATAACCATTGATAAATTTCCATCTGGCGACGATACATATCTTGCCAATTACCTTTAGGACCTAAAGATTTAACCGGCTCGGCTTTCGCAGTGGCTTTATAGTCAACCACCATTAATTTACCGTCATCGTCAACCCAAACATCATCTATTGCACCATATATATGTAGATTTGTTGGATGATGAATCGTATCTATACCCGCATTATTTCCTAATGCTCTTCGCCATTTGTCTAATTGAGGATGCTGAAATGGCACTGCCTTTATGCCCTTTTCTGCCATTAAGGGATGAGGTTTGCCTTTTGAGCGATATGTATCAAATTCTTTTTTAAATAATTCATCAATCGCTTTATTTATGTTAAATGGAGGACTACTCGGCCTCGTAATCTTTAGCCGAACATCTAACCAAAAACAGCGCTGACACTGCATAAAAAGCTCAATTTTACTTCTACTAAGCCTAAATGGAGCTTTCTGATTCGGCTTATATGGTTCACTTCTATAAAAACTCGTCATGCACTTATTATACTCACTAACTTTTTTAATTTACACCATAAAACTAACTACAAACTTCTAAATTTCAGTGGTTCTCCATTACTTTTACAATATCTGAAGGCTCTCTCGCAAGATAATTAGGTTTATAGCTTTTTAAAATAGATTCACCATTATAGCCCCAAGTAACGCTTATAATTGGCAATTTTATCTTTTTTGAAGCCTCAATATCTCTTACTTCATCACCAACATAAATTGCTTGTTCAACATTTATTCTTTCACGCTTCATGACTCTTTTAAGAGCTTGAGCTTTGCTAAATATCCCAACATTCCCATAAATTCTTTTAAAGTATCTATCTAAATTATTTGTATCTAAAAAGTCATTAATAATTAAAGCACTATTGGAACTTACAACATACAAATCGTAATTCTCTGCCAACATTCTAATCTGCTCGCCTAGCCCTTTAAAAAGCTTTACCTCATTCATTCGTTTCTGTAATATTGGCCTAGCTTTTACTAAAAGTCCTGGCACTTTATATAAAGGAACATTCGCCTCTTTAAGAATCTGTTTTGCTGTCATATTCTGAAACTTAGCTATTTGATCTTTGCTTATTTTTTGTTTCAACAAAGATTCAGCAATCTCTATAACAACAGGTAATGAGTTTGCTAGCGTTCCATCAAAATCAAAAATAATGCTTTTCATTACCCCTTATTGTACAGAGGTACACCATATATTAAAAGAATTGTCTTACTAAAATTATATTAAACTGCCGAAAAACACTTGCCAAACTACTAAAGTCTGGCAAATAAAGAATAAAGCATAGACCACTTTCTGTGAGTATTGTTCATCTCGCCATTTACCAACTTGCTTTTTGATTTGGCCATAAACATATCCAAAAGCAATCTGGGTTAACATTAGTGTTAGATACACTAAGTATACCCATGCATTAATACTGTTTCCGCCAAAAACAAAAGTACCCAATATATAAATCAATATTACCGCCCAAGGCAATAATGTTAACTTCAGTATATAAATTAGGCCATAATTAGCCAGTTTCTTATCTTTTTGCAAATATAATTGAGTAAATATTCCACCTATACTGGCCATAATGCAAACGCCAAAAAGTAGCACCAAACTAGAAAAATCAAAAACCCCGCTTAAAAGTGCTATAATTAAAGTTAACAAACTATTCACTACACCAAAAAATAACCAACTTATAACTTCGCTTTTACTACTTAACATTTTTTTAAATTTTGTAGCCAGTAAAAAATGCCCTACCAAACTTATCGCAAGTATTATTACTAACAACCACAGCATATTAAAATCAAATAACCTACTCGTTCCTGCCGAATGTACTATTTGTTCACCATTACTTAATAGAGTGTCGTAAGCTAAATAATTAGTAGTAATTGACAGCCAACTACCCTTAGAAAAAATTACAAGTAAAATAATCTGAATTAAATACAAGAAACCGAAAACAAAATGTAATTTTACTTCACTTTCCAGTTGTTTTTTATTTTTTTTATTTCTGATAATTCTATTCCCGAGCTCCAATAATTTCTTCATAACATAACTTTACCACAAAATATAAATTCTATATGTAAATTCTAAAAAGTATTACACATCTCGCCTGATTTAAACACACCCAATACAATAAATGCGTTCTTATTTTTTTATGCCCTAACACTTAACAAAACTTAAGGAATTATTCTTTCTGATTCTTGGTGCTCTCTGTTTTAACTGTGCTTTGTTTACTAAAATAAAAAATGTAAAAAAGTGGTAGTATGCCCGCAGTATTTGACAGTAATAATAAAGTAAACCAAACCTTAGAATCTTTTTTAGCCGATATCCAAAGAGCTATTGCTTTTAAAACATAATCAAATATTAAAACTGCAAAAATAATGCCTAAGTTATTCTTAATTAATTGATCGTTTAACATATCTGTAGCATACCACCATATCAGCTATATTGATACAATAATAATATGCATTACATACCACTAGCCGATAGGCAACGCCCTCTAAAATTAAAAGATGTTATTGGCCAAAATCATATTTTGGATAATGGCAAAATACTGAACCAAATTATTAAAAATAAACAACCCACTAACTTAATTCTATGGGGGCCACCGGGTTGTGGAAAAACCACCCTTGCTCGAATAATCGCCAACGAGACTGGTGCCGACTTTATAGAATTGAGTGCCGTTGTTTCTGGCAAAGCAGATATTCTAAAAATAATTGAACACGCAAAACAAAACAATCGCTTGGCGATTCGTACTATTTTATTTATCGATGAAATTCACCGTTTCAATAAAGCACAACAAGACGCTTTTTTACCTTATTTAGAAGATGGAACGCTGATACTAATTGGTGCCACAACAGAGAACCCTAGTTTTGAAATTATTAACCCACTTTTAAGCCGTTCTCGCGTTGTTGTGTTAGAACCTCTCACTAAAAAAGAAATCATCAAGATAATCAAAAAAGCCGCTAAAGCCGAAAAATTAACCGCTACCAAACTACCTGCAAAAAGTATAGACTTACTGGCCGAACTTTCTGGCGGTGACGCACGAGTAGCCTTAGGCAATTTAGAGCTATCTATGCAATTAAGCGCTAGCAGCCCTATTACACCAGAGGTAGTTAAAACGGCCACTCAAACTAAACTGCCCAGTTACGACAAAAACGGCGAAGCTCATTACAACCTAATCAGCGCATTTATCAAATCATTACGCGGATGCGATGTAAATGCCAGTTTGTACTACTTAGCCCGTATGCTAGAAGCCGGTGAAGACCCTAAGTTTATTGCTCGACGTATGATTATTTTTGCCAGCGAAGATATTGGCATGTCGGCCCCTGCTGCCCTCAATATTGCAGTTTCTACTTTTCAAGCTGTTAATATTATCGGCCTACCAGAAGCTAAATATAACCTATTTCATTGTGCTACAATCATGGCCAAATCACCAAAATCACGAGATATTACCGACTCTATGAACAAAGCTCTAGCCTTAGCCAAACAATACTCCGATTTACCTGTGCCGCTACATTTGCGTAATGCCCTTACTAAACTGATGAAAGACCTTGGTTACGGAAAAAATACTAAATGGAGTTCTGGCTTTAAGCACCCCAAAGGCTTTTTGCCCCCAGAACTAAACAATAAACATTTTGAATAATTGAGAATTGTTATAGCTTATGCTAAAATTTGCACTAAAGTTAACAAAGGATTCAAAAATGAACGAAGAACAAGAAAACCAAACAAATAGTACACCAGCAGATTCACCAATAGCCAGTAAACAAACTACTCCAGACACACCTACAACATCACAGCAACAAGCAGCTAATCCACAACAACAAGCTTCAGCACAACAAACACACATTGGGCTAATGATTCTTCAATGGCTGACATATGCTTTCTGGGGTTGGACCGTGCTCGCCTTATCTGCACTAACTACAACTGTCATAGCATTCTTTATTAGCAAAGCTGATGTAGGCGGATTTACACCTTATGGAATTGCCGCCATTCTTGTTTTATTGCCAATTGCATTTGTGTGTGACTCTTTTTATATTAAACGCGAACCAGTTAAGAAATATGGTGCTGAAATTGCAATAACGATTATACATGCGGTTATATTTGCTATTTTTGGTGTTGGTGCTCTTATAGGAGCAGTAATATCAATAGTGGTAATGTTTACTTCAAGCTCAGATTCTTCGGCGTCCTTAACGGCCCTAATCAGCTTGTTAATTATTGCTTTTTACTATTCTTTAGCTTTTATTCGAACATTAAATATTCAAAAAATTTCTTGGTTCAATAAAATATACCGATTTATAATGATTGTTAGCGTTGGCATTATTGCCCTTCTCGGAATACTAGGACCAGTAGCTCGCCAAAGGTCAACACGAGATGACCGCCTAATAGAGAGTAACCTTGGTCAAGTAAATTCAGCAATTAATAGTTATTTCGATAAAGAAAAAAAACTACCATCAAACCTAAATCAAATCTCTGTTACTGGAGACGCAAAAAAAATAATAGAGCGTAACTTGGTTACATACAAGCCCGAAAACTCAAATCAATACAAAGTAGAAGAATACCCACTGAATAATCTATACTTAAATACGAACAATGCAATAACAAATAAAAATACGAGTGCAAAATACCAATTGTGTGTAAATTACAAAGAATCATCTAATAACAAAAATAGAAGTTATATGGCCAATAACGGCAATGATGAATA
>CAZRVM010000003.1:0-24288 GCA_964603625.1 uncultured Candidatus Saccharibacteria bacterium | reverse complement strand
CCAGACAAAGACCTTCCATAAGATGTAATGTAGGCTTTTTGATCTTTCCAGCTTTTCTGTCGCGACAAAACAGAAATCATCTCAAAAGCATAGCCAGCAATCATAACAATGGCAAACCTGCAATCAATATTCCAATAATTATATTGTGAAATTCCATAATTATCTTTTTATTACCCTGATTAATTTCACTCATTAAACTTTAGAATATTTCAGGGTAGATTGATTTGGTGGTTTCATCTACTTCTCTTCTAAGTTGTGGAAATGGTACGCCTTCACGAGCGGTAACTCCTTCTAGCATCCAAAATAAACGCTCACTATAGCCAAATCCACAAGCTGGTGGCATACCGTATTCTAGCATTTCTACAAAATCTATATCCATCATCTGAGCTTCATCATCGCCAGCGTCACGCAATTTTTGCTGACCTACAAAACGATTATATTGATCTATAGGATCATTAAGTTCAGAATAAGCTTTGCAAGCTTCGGTACCGCCTAATAACAAATTGAACTGCTGTGTCAACTCAGGTTTACCTGGTTGAGTTTTTGCTAGTGGCTGTAAAAAAGTCGGCACATCAACTAAAAAGGCTGGCCCAGCAATTTCGGCTCTAATTTTCTTCCAGAGTTTGTCTATCCCGCGAGCTTTATTTTCCTTTTTTTCTACTTCTATTTTATACTTTAAAAGTTGTTCTTTAACTTCATCAAGCGTGCAATCAAAAACATCAATTCCGTAGCGTTCTTTAATCACGCTAACAAAACTTATTCTTGGCCAATGGCCTTGCTTCCCTAGATCAACTTCTTGACCATTTAATAATTTGAACTTATAAGTTCCCCATGTTTTATCAGCAACATAACGCACTAACTTTTCTGTTAATTCCATGCCATCTTCCCAATCAGCGTATGCCCAATACCACTCCATAGCGACATGCTCAGGCAAGTGCTCATCGCTGTAATTTTCATTCCTGAATCGAGGGCCAATGTCAAAAACTTTTTCATAACCACCGCCTAATAACCGTTTAAGAGGCAATTCATGGCTAATTCGTAAATAAAAATCTTGGTCCAGTGCATCCATGTGTGTAACAAATGGATTAGCGTCAGCACCACCAGCGATATTTTCAAGTACTGGAATATTAATTTCTAAAAAATCGTTTTCAATTAAAAAGTTTCGAGTATTCTGCCAAAATTTACTCCTTCTAATGTATCTTTGTTTAACTGCTTCGTTAGCAAAAATATCAATATATCGCCTGCGTAGCCTTTCTTCTTTATTTGAAAAACCATCTTGTTTAGTTGGTAATGGCCTAAGGCTTTTCGTCAGAAGTCTAAATGTATTAACTTCAATAGAAATTTCATCTGTTTGAGTTTTGATAACCCTCCCAGTTGCCTCAATAAAATCGCCAGAATCTAGCAATCTTAGATCGTTAAAATTAATTTCGCTGTTGCTATAATCTGCAGTTTTAATGTTGTCGTATTTTAAAAATAACTGCATTTCACCACTGTTATCTCTTATCACAATAAAAGCAATTTTGCCAAATTTCCTTATAGAAATTATTCGCCCTGCAACCGTTGTTTTACTTTGTTCAAGTTTTTGAAAATACGTTAATATAGCAGAAATGTTATGCGTTCTATTACTTTTTGCTGGGTATGGAACTACTCCTAGTTCTTCAAGCTTTCTTAATTTTTGTAACCGTTCGTCTCTTAATTCTCTTAAATTAGCCATTTATCTTATTTTACCACTTTTAGTCTGTTTTACGCCATAGTGCAACACCTCTTATTGCACTTTCACCAACGCCAATAAAATGAGGTGCCAGCACATCGCTATCAGCTAAAATATGCATAGTTTCGTTAAAGAACACTTGTTTAACATCGTATTCAACCGTACTGCTTACAACAAACCCTTTCAAATATTTGAAACCTTGTTCAAAAAGGCTACAACTTAGAATTTTAGCATCTTCATTAGATAAATTACTTGCTGTTAAATATTGTTTACAAAATTGTTCATAGTCCATTTTTAAATCTCCTTCAAATTGCTTTTAAAAAAACTTCAATACCTGATGTACCAATTTCAAAATTAATAATTAAACTCTAGAGTATTTTTATAAAGCAGAAGCGTATACTTTATATTATTTTACTTAACTTAATTAATGATATCTTAGAAGTCTACAATTATTTATTACTTATTTAGTTATTTTATGTCTACAACCTTATAGATTGTGGTTTCAACAGGAGTTTGTATCTTTACTTCTTCACCCTCTTTTTTACCCAATACAGCTTGACCAATTGGTGATTCATCAGAAATCTTACCATTTAAGGGATCAGCCTCTACAGTTCCAACAATTTGAATTTCTCTAACTTTGCCTTCATCACTCTTTAAAACTACATTTGAACCCAATTGAACCTTGTTGTCTGTCTTGGGCTTCTTGATTACTTGTACATTCAATAGTATGTGCTCTATTTCTGAAATTCTACTTTCGGCCTGATCTTGCTCAGCTCGCGCAGACGAATATTCAGCATTTTCAGATAAATCACCTAGCTCCCTAGCAGATTTAATTCGTTCAGTTATAGCTCCCCGACCTTCAATTAATTCTTTAAGTTCGGATTCTAAATCTTGTATACCTTCTTTGGTTAAGTAAAACTGTTTTTTCATAAATTTAATTCCTGATTAATTATTTAATATCATATCTATAGCTAGTTTGAATGTTGTTGTTACTAGCAAGTCGAGTTATTATAGCAATCTTATTTAATAATTTCTAGCACTTTATTAAGTTCTTTTTCAGTTATAAATCGTGGCTTTTCTTCTGTTCTATTTTTGTACTCAATCTGATTATTTACTACTGTTTTTTCACTTACCACAACTCTGTGTGGTATGCCCAAAAGATCAGCATCGGCAAATTTCTCTCCAGGACGAGCATCGCGATCATCATAAAGCACTTCTACACCTTGTTCTAGAAGATTTTTATATAATCTATCTGACGTTTTTATAACGCCATCGGTTCTGCCTAGACTACAAATTATCACCCTAAAAGGTGCAATATTTTCTGGCCAAACCAACCCCTTTTCATCTGCAAACTTTTCTACAATAACACCCATTACTCTACTTACACCAATTCCGTATGAAGCTAAAAATATCGGTTGTTGCTTACCAGATTCATCTGCAAATGTTATATTCATTTGCTCAGACTTCTCTGTTCCAAAATTAAAAATATTACCAACTTCAGCACTTTTAACTTTTTCTAGCTCTTGCTTGTTCAAACCCAGCTCTTTAACAGCGTCTTCAAGTACTTCTTCATTTACGGCGATGTTTTTACCTCTATCTATATACAGAATATCCTCTCCTGTGTCACAAATAGTCTGAAACTCATGGCTAAATTTTGTAAATGCACCACCGCTTGCAAATGTAACATAGGTGCTATTACCAATACCAAGCCTTTCAAAAATTCTATTGTAAGCATCTGTAACTCTTTTGTAGTAGGCATCAAGTTCATCCGCGCTCGCATGCAAAGAATACATATCTTTCATTAAAAACTCACGACCTCGCATAATTCCACTCTTGGCACGTAACTCGTTACGAAGCTTGGTTTGGAATTGATAAATACTTACTGGCAAGTCTTTATAACTGTTAATATATTGTTGCATCATTCGTAATATAGCTTCTTCGTGCGACCAAGCCAGGCCAATCTCGGTATCGTCTTTAAGCTTTGTTTTAAACCATATATCTACTACATCATCATCCCACCTTGTTGTCATTTCCCATGCATCTTTTGGTTGTAGATTAGTCATAATCAGTTCTTGGCCATCTATGCCATTCATTTCTTCACGAACAATTTGTTTAATATTTTCTAATACTTTTAACCCTAATGGCAGAAAAGCATAAACTCCAGCCATTTCTTTATGAATATAACCAGCCTTAATTAACAACTGAGCATTCTTTGCTGTTTCGTCTGCTGGTGTGTTTTTTCGGGTTTTAGTAAATAATAAACTAGCTCTCATATTCTTCTATTCTACCTCTAACATTTCTTTTTTTCTATAACCAATGCTTAAAATCATCCGCTTATGCCTACTCTTTACTTGATCTAATGCTGTTCTACCCGCGTGATGCATTATTCGTCTTGCCACTCTTTCAAACTTATAATCACCTACATCGAGTTCGGCTGACTGTCTTTGACTAGCTTCAGCGTCTAAAGCACTTGCCCAAGCTACACCTGCCCTCAGGTCGCTCAAATTCATGCTACCAATAATAACTTGACTCACTAATTTTGAAGCCAACAGTTCAGTTACTTCTTCAATATCCCAATTGTCAGTCAAAACGCCTCTTGACGATTCTCGCCACAGTTTGTTTTGTACCGCCCAATTTTCAATTATCTTTGAATTTTCAGTTTCTATATCCATAACTTTATTAATAAATACCGATGCTAACCTAAACTTGCCTAACTATTAGTTATACTTACCTTACTTCATTTACCTATTTGTATTCATAACACATTATTAAATAAATAAAAATAGCAAACTAAAGGCAATTAGGTTTTTAAAACAATGCAGGAGCATTGGAGCGGCAAGTCGGCCAGTTTTTTCCCGTAAATATACCAAAACTACCGAGAGAGCAAAAGTATCTAAAAATGCCACCCAAAGTAAGGGGGCGTTATTACCAAATTGAAGGTGAGCAGAACCAAAAACCAAACTTGTAATAATTAATGCTGAAATAAATTTCATAGATTTTCTAAGTCCTGTGAATAAATACCCTCTAACCAAAGTTTCCTCTACGATAGGCGGTAAAACTACCAAACTTATAAATGCCATAGCCAAATTAATTATGCCTTTATTTGCCTCGAATCCTATTTCCTGTTGTTGATTCATATCTAATGACGGAAAAACCACCTTTGCTATAAATGTTATTGCCACAAACATTAACATATATACCAAATACCCACTCAATGCCAACCAAATATCTTTAAGTTTAGGTTTACTTAAACCAATTTTCTTAAAGCTGATTTTACGCTTTCTTAAAAATAACCAAACTCCCAGCAACATAAACATATCGGAAAGGACTACAAATATAAATTGAGGAAAAGCTGAAGCTTTAAGCCAATTTTGATAATCCACCTCTTGCCAACCATTAAATTTAACAATACCAATTAAAACTAAACTCGCAATAAATTGAGCAACAAAATACAAACTAATGGTGGCGCTAACAATTATTAATGGCTTAGGAAAAGTATCTATTTTAGAAAGCTTAGATTTTAAACCGTGATTCTCAGCTTTAGTCATCTAAAAAAACCTTCTAACATCTACAACGGTAATTAAAACAAAAAGTAACATCAAAGCTAAGAAACCAAGCCCATGAATTCTGTCTTCTACTTCTGCACTCAATGGTTTATTCAAGATCTTAAACAAATAACTTACAAATAACCTACCCCCATCTAATGCTGGAATTGGTAAAATATTCATTATTGCAAGTGTTAACGAGATTATGGCAATTATCATTAAAATAAATTGCAAACCAAGTTTACTGCCATCTTTAATTAAAACAAATATTCCTACTGGCCCAGATACTTGCTCGCTCGCTTGCTTAGTATTACCCCTCATAAGCCCAGTCACAACAGAACCCAAACCTTTCAGAGTTAATTCTGTGAATTGCTTTGTAATGCCTACCCCCACAATTGGTGCTGACCATGTTGACCGTTGCAATGTAAATTCTGCAGGCACAATGCCTAAGTAGCCTTTAGGATTATCTGTGCCAATGCTAGCTTCAACTTCAGTAGCTGATCTAAGTTGAGTTTCTGCATTATTGACTTTTCCGTTGCGCTCAAAACTAATATTAACTTTTTGACCCTGAAATTTTGCAGTAATATCTGGCAAGCTTTGAGCATCAACTATTTTAACTACCTCTCCGTTCACCGAACCAATGGTAATCAATTTGTCTCTTAAATCTAAACCAGCTTTAGAAGCCGGCGAATTAGCTTCTACATCTGCTACCAAAACATCGTTTCTAATGGTTTTTGTGTCACTTTTTACAGTGAATTGATTTTCTATTATTTTAGGCATTCCAATTAACGCCAACAATGTAAACATTGCAATAGCTACTAGTAAATTCATAACAACACCAGCACCAATTATTTTAGTTTTAGCCCACAAACTAGCAGCCCCATAGCTTCCTTTTGCTTTATCAGCATCATGCTCACCCTTGAGCTTAACAAAACCACCAAGTGGCAACCAATTAATTGTAAGAAGCATTCCACTCTTCAATTTCTTTTTCCAAGCTCTTGGTGGAAATCCAATTCCAAACTCTTCTACTTCAACACCGTTTCGCCTGGCCATAATAAAATGGCCGTATTCATGAACCACCACTAATAATACAAACAAAACGAACCCTAAAATCATTAATAATACCGACATTTATCCTCCACTAATTATGAACTATATTAATAATACTTGAAAATAAGCCATAACCATAATTATAATAGATCATTATGAGCCAAAACGCCTTTGTCTTATATTGAATACTTCAATGGCTCTACTCAAATCTTCAACCGTATAATCTGGCCAGAACTTTTCTTCAAACAAAAGTTCCGCATAAGCAACCCGCCACAACATAAAACCACTTATTCTTTGCTCGCCAGATGTTCTAATTAACAGATCAATCGGCGGAATCTCTGGTGAATACAAATTTTGCTCAAATACTTCTTTGGTAACAGCCTCTGCTTCTATCTTACTATTTACAATTTGCTTAGTTGCATCAAGAATTTCTTGTTGGCCTCCATAATTTAAACATATCGCTAAAGTTCCCTTACTGTTAGTTTTAGTTTTACTCTCTGTTCTGTTAATTGCCTCCAGAACTGTTTTGCTTAGTTTTACTTTGCTTCCTAATATTTTAATTCTTATTCCTCGCCCATCAAAATCTTCTAAATATTTTTCTACTGCTTTAATTATCAACTTCATTAAATAGCTTGTCTCTTCTTTAGATCTTTGCCAATTTTCTGTAGAAAATATATAGGCACTTAGATATTTAATACCCGAATCAAATGCACTTAAACTTACTCGCCTAAACACTTCAGCACCACGCCTATGACCTTCTAGAGTAGTAATGCCATGTTGTTTTGCCCAGCGTCTATTACCGTCCAAAATTATGCCTATATGTTTTGGTAACACTGTGTCTATCTTTTTCATAATCAAAACTAAAGCAAAAGCTAAATTGTCATAATTTCATTTTCTTTTGCTTTAGCACTATCTTCAGCGTTTAACCTAGCTTTAGACATTGCATCTTCTACCTGAGTAGTTAATCGTTTAGCATCGTCTTCGCCAATTTGTTTATCTTTTTTAGCCCAATCTATCTCATCTAAAGCTTCGTGCCTAATACCTCGCATTATTATTAAGGTATCTTCTAACTTAACACCTACTTGCTTGCTAATTTCATGACGGCGTTCTTGAGTAAGTGGCGGTAACTGAATTCTTACTACCCTTCCATCATCACTTGGGTTAAGCCCAAGTGATTGATTTTCTCTAATAGCTGAACTTATTGATTGTAAATTATTTGGATCAAATGGAGTAATTTGTAGTAGTTGAGCTTCGGGAGCGGTAATATTTGCAACTTGATTTAAAGGCATACTAGAACCATATGCTTCTACCATTACACCATCTAATATAGACGCACTTGCCCGCCCAGTTCGAAGTTTTTTTAGTTCCGATTTTAATCTTTCTACTGCAACAGTTAATTTATCATTCGCTTTACTAACAATCTGTTCTACTTCCATAAGTCTCCTTATTTATATTGTCTATTGTAACAGGTTTAGTAAACCAAGTCTGCAATTTATAAGACTCTCTTCTCGTTACTCTAACTCGCCAAGCTGGAATCGAGCAATTCTTCTTACAACTATATTTTCGCCCAGTTTAGCAATATGCTCTTTTATTAAATCACCGACTGTTTGATCTGGATTTTTAACAAAGGGCTGGTCAAGTAAGCACCTCTCAGCAAAATGTTTTTTTACCATTCCGTCAACAATTTTATCAATCATATCTGCAGGTTTTCCTTCAGACTTTGCCTTATCGCTAAACTCCTGCTTTATTTTATCTTGATCAGTTTCGGGAATAGTCTCTGCACTGATGAACTGAGGTGAACTTGCAGCTATATGCATACTTAAATCCTTCACTAAGTTTGTGAAAATGTCGTTTCGAGCCACAAAATCAGTCTCACAATTAACCTCTACCAAAACTCCAATACGATTATCATGATTATAAGTACCGATAATTCCAGCTCTAGCCTCTCTCTCACCTCTTTTTTCTGCCTTAGTTAAGCCTTTCTTGCGCATTGCTTCTAGCGCTTTATCAAAATCACCATCTGTTTCTACGAGTGCTTTTTTTGCATCTGTAATTCCAACCCCTGTTAACTCTCTAAGCCTTTTAATCTCATCTATGCTAATTTTTGCCATATTACCTCCTTTATATTTAAATTATTTATCTGTTATTTTTTGTTTAGCTTTCCCAGTCTCAATAGCTTGTTGCACATAATCTGCAATTAATTGTAATGTTTTGATAGCATCATCATTTGCTGGAATTGGGTAAGTAATACCTGTTGGGTCGGCATTGGTATCGGCAATCCCTACAACTGGAATATCCAACTTTATTGCTTCTCTCACTGCATTTTTATCTGTTACTATATCAAATACAAAAACAACACTAGGGCGAATAGCCATATTCTTAATTCCGCCATAAATAGTATTGAGTTCGTCAATCTCTTCCTGATATCTCTGTAATTCTAGCTTATTATATTTAGCCGCCAATTGGCCGGATTCCATTTTTGATTCTAAGTCTTTTAGATGTTTTACTCTAGTGCCAATTGTATTTTGATTTGTTAACATTCCCCCAAGCCAACGTTCAGAAACATAAGGCATTTTAGTTGCATCTGCCAGTTTTTTAGTAATCTCTTTGGCTTGTCTTTTGGTGCCAACAATTAAAATTTGCCCTCCATTTTCAGTTTTTTTACTAATAAAATCTAAAGCCTCGTTTAAAGCTTCTACAGTTTTAGTTAAATCAATAATATGTGTACCACCCCTCTTAGAATGTATAAAGGGTGCCATTTTAGGATGCCAACGGCTAGTTTTATGCCCAAAATGAGCTCCAACTTCTAATAACTTTTTAATATCAACCCCGTTAGAAACTTTTTTTACTAGAGGTTTAGTTTTTGTCTGCTTACTAGAGGCCTTACTTTTAGTATCTTCTGTAGATACCACATCTGTTGATGTCATTTTTTAATCCTTTCTTCTTTGGTAGAGTTGCAACTCGATTGATCCTGCACGGCTTCAATCAAGAAGGATTTTCAACTCTCCTGCTTAATTAATACCCCTTCATTATAGCAAATTAACGCCTCTGACACAACGCTCTGTTATATGAGTAGCCATGGTAGTTGTTTTGCTTGTTTTTTTGATAAATGCATATTTTTGTAACTTGTAAGATTACGCCGATTAACATTGCGTTTTATCTTCACAAATGTACTCTCATCAATCACCACAGAAGTGCACGGATAGATGTTATGCCCTAAAAATTTTAAACCACACTTAGCCTTAAAAATGACATTATTCTTATTGTGAATCTGTAGTTTAAGTTTTTGCCCTAACCACTCGGTTGATATTTGCCGTGCTCGTTCAGCCTGATGAGCACTTGATACAAATACACAAAAATCGTCTCCGTACCGAATAAAACCGAGTGGTTTTAGGGTATGCCGTACAAACCTATCGAATTCATTGAGATATACGTTAGCAAAGATTTGGCTAGTTAGATTGCCAATGGGAATACCACACCTTGACTGACTGACTGACTGACTGACTGACTTTTAATTGTAAGGTGTAACTGTCCGTTACGATGTCAAGTAAATCCAGTGCTTTAGAACCTAATGATAGCCTGTGCAAGCAATCTTTTAACGCTTGTTGATTAACATTGTCAAAAAACTTACTCACATCAGCCCGCCATACCCATGCTTCACTATATTTAGTTGTTAGTGTTCTAGCACGCCGTAAAGCTCCGTGCAATCCCTTGCCCCTGCGGCACGACCACACATCATAATCTAACTTTGGATCAACAATTGGCACCAGATAATCATAAAGCAACCGGTGCACTACTCTATCACGCACAGCTGCAACCGCAATATCTCGGCGCTTTTTCTCGTTCACAATTCGGTGGTTATAGCCGCCGTGTACATACACACCATTATTAATATCGGCACACAGAATAAGGAGATTACGCTCTAGGTCGGCCTCAAATGCTATAATTTCGCGGCTTGGTCTCTTGCCGCGTCTAAAAGCCACCCAAGATTGCCAGATGTTTGTTAAACTTATATCTATGTCAGAAGAACTTTCCGTGATTGTGCTCATGTACGAACTATACAAAAAACTGATTGAGCTGAACATCACTATAGACAAAAAGTACCGTTTTGCCTTAAGCGAGCCGACTATTGCCAGCTGTAGTGCCACCATTGAACAGCTTATTTTAGCCAAGCATGCACCAAAAGCCGTTAAAGAGACATATCTTATTGTGGCAGATGCCGAAGCCGAACTAACTGCTCTAAGGATACGGGCAATACTAGAGCTAAAGTTAGCCAACGCCACTAACTTGTTAAAACTACAAGCCAAACTCACAGAGGCCCGCCGGCAAATTGGCGGCTGGCGTAAAAGCGTTATGTAACCAATCCTCATCAGGGCACGCCCATCGTTGTCGTTCTGAACGTTCGAGTTACCAACAATGAAGTTACCGTTGTTGTTCACATTCAAGTTCGGCACGCACAAGCCGCCGTCAACCGACCCGCTATAATTCTGCCAGCGTCCTGTCTACTGCTAGCACACTAACAGTTTCCTCTATTTTTCAGTCCGCAAAATGCAAACTCCTGGTAGCAATTCGTGGGGATTAGTTTTTTATTCTGGTTGTGCCTAGCCGCCAACTTGCATCCAAATACAAGCAACGATATTGTTAGACATACAAACTCATGCGGGCACCGCTCTGGGAATTCCTACCCACTGCAACTAGAATATCAAAAAATAAAACAAGGTACAAAAACCAAGTTTTACCCCACCAGGGCACGCCCACCGTCGCCGACCTGAACGTCCGAGTAACCAACAAAGAAGTAACCGTCGCGGAACACATACAAGTTCGGCACGCACAAGCCGGCAACCGACTTTGGCTCTAGGGTATAGTCCCGATTGAAGGTCGAGTCAAATGTGCCATCACCGCTTAGCTGACCACCGCGTTCTGCGCGTAAAGTAAACAGGTAGGTTAGACTTTTCAGCATCGATGGAGCCTCCAAGAATGGGTTCTCTGTCTGGAGTCGAGTCAAAGCTGCTTTTTGCTCGGCTACCGTACCATAGAGATCTTTGTCAAAATCTTCAAAGACAACATTAAAGTGCACTTGGTTGCCGCTATTTGGATTGGTGCCGGACAGTTCAGCCGGCGTACACTGGTTAATAATATCGCGGTAGCTTCTTGAGTCTGGCTGACCCTTAGCAAACTGCTCAGCAGCCTGAAGTAAAGTTTCGCTGTCTACCTGGACATTGCGGGTAGCTAGCAGGTGTGGAACACGGCCGGCTTCTATTTGTTTGGCAATGTAGCTTAGTTTGTCTGGGGTAAGCCAGGTTTCAAATTCGCTAGTTAGGGTTTCTGAGCTGGCAGGTTTTATTTTATCACCTTCGTCTTTGCCAGTATTTAATGCACCTACGGTGTCAACTTGGCCACGATAAGCGATATCTAGCTGGCCAAGAAGTAGCTCTTTGGCTTCTATTGTTTTGGGATCGATTTCAGCTGTGTCTTCTGCCACTGACTCGCCACCACCCAGGCGACGGCGCTGCTCGTCAAGTCTCGCCTGCTGTTCATCTAGATAACTGTACCCAGCATCTTCGCCAGCTAAAATTGCTTTAGCCTTTTGGGCAATAGCGTCGTCTTCCAGGCCTAGCTGGTGGGCAGCAGCCGCCAGTTCATGATGGGGTTTTTCGGCATAAGCCATTTCCTCGGCCATAGCCGGATCGGTTATGGCTGATTCTGGTATTGGTGTATTCATGTTGTCTTGAGGTTTTGGTAGTTCTGACATCTTATTTTCAAAGATACCATTAATGGCTAAACTTTGTCAAGCAAATTGCACTTACTCAATAAATCGTGGACACTTTCCGTCTGTGAATAGTTATGCCAAGTGCATCACAATACTCAGCTGGAGTTAGGTAATTTAGGGCTTGATTTTTCATATCTGTTAGTCTATACTAAAAATCTGATTATGAAAAAAGAATTACACCCAAAGAATTATCGACTAGTAGTTTTTCAAGATTTAAACGATAATACTACCTATTTAACTCGCTCAACCGTAGCAACAAAAGAAACAATCAAGTTAGACGGTGTCGAATATCCGCTTTTAAAAGTTCACATCTCAAGTTCTTCTCACCCATTTTACACTGGCCAAGAAAAACTATTAGATATTGAAGGTCGCGTAGATAAATTCAAGGCTCGCCGAGAGGCAGCCTTAAAAGCTCAAGAGGCTCGTACAAAATCTGCTACCAAAAAAATAGTTAAAGCTCAAAAAAAAGCTGAAGAAAAAGAAGTTCAAACTAAAGAAAAAACAGCTACTACCAAAAAATAGTTTAGTATTAACGAACGGTTCAAAAAGTTTTTTGATAATTATTTTTTTAAAGGTTATTTGTTTTATCCAACTAAAACTCTTTAACTGCGTATGAAGAAAAATGCGTAAAAGTCCTATATAATAAAGAAATATGCAAGAAAAAGAACAAGCCCTCCGCCAAGAATTTAATGCTCTGCAAACGAAACTACAAGATTCTAGTATTTTCTCGTCTAAAGAATACCCCAAAATTGCTAAACGGCAATCAGAATTAGAAAATATCATTTCCCTGTTTGATAAACGCAAAAACTTAGAAAAAGCTTATACTCAAGCATCAGAGCTAGCAAAGGGTAATGATGAACTTGCCCTCCTTGCTCAAGAAGAGTTACAAAGTATAGAATCAGAACTTGAAATTAATCAATCAAACTTAACTGATGCGCTAACTCCTAAAGATCCAAATGACGAACGAGACGCAATTATAGAAATACGAGCAGCAGCTGGTGGTGACGAGGCCAGTCTTTTTGCTGGAGAACTTTACAGAATGTATATTCGTTGGTGCGAAACTCATAACTATAAAGTTGAAATCCTCAGCGAAAGCCCTGCTGAAGTTGGTGGTTTTAAAGAAATAATTTTTGGAGTATACGGAATAGATGCTTACCGTCAACTCAAATTTGAAGCCGGTGTTCACCGCGTGCAAAGAGTACCCACTACTGAAAGTCAAGGCAGAATTCATACCAGTACAGTAACTGTATCGGTACTGCCTGAAGCTGAAGAAACAGATATTGAAATTAACCAGAACGATTTACGAATTGATGTTTACCGTTCTAGTGGGCATGGCGGTCAATCGGTTAATACAACTGATTCTGCCGTTCGTATTACCCACCTACCAAGTGGATTAGTAGTAACTTGCCAAGACGAAAAATCTCAATTAAAAAATAAAGAAAAAGCTATGGGTGTTTTGCGGTCACGCTTATTGCAACAAAAAATTGAGGCCGAACAAAAAGAACTATCTGATGCGCGCCGTAAGTTGATTGGCTCTGGCGACCGCTCAGAAAAAATCCGTACCTACAACTTCCCCCAAGATCGTATTACCGACCACCGCATTGGCTATTCGCGTTCAAATATTCCCGTAGCTCTTTCGGGTGATATAGATGACATAATTGAAAAACTCCACACTTACGAGCGGGAGCTTCTCAACCAAGAATAATACATCAGGGGTCTATTATTCGCCTTCAGGCACTATAGGGGCTTCTTTCAGGTCAATCTCATACCATCCAGCTTCTTGAGCAGGATTTGCCTCAGTATCATCTAAATAAACCAAATATGTATCTTCTGTATCGTTATAAACTATAGTACCTCGACCTAAATTAAGTTCTTCAAGATTCTCGGCATCAACATCTACCACACGCTCTATTGACGCAGGTACATCTTGCCCGACACCAAGAACATCACCTAAAAAACCTATTCCCGATATAAGAAAAGTCGTCGCTAACATACCAACTTTAAATCCTCGCCCAAACCTAGTAAATTCATTTTCAGTTTTTCCAACATACTGTCTTATTTTTTCGTTCATTTTTATTTTTCCTTTCTATTTATTATTTTTTTTATTTTTATTGTTTGTCAGACCTACGCTAATAGTACTCTCTCTCTGGATTTGTCAAGTATTTTGTTGTTTATGTTTCTTTGTGCCTCCTCATTTTTAAACTAAAGAGCGGTAAATTGTTATAATCTTAATTAAATGACAATTGAACAATGGTTACTGCTTTCTGAAAGAAAATTAATTAAAGTTGGAATAGAAACTTACCATCTTGATAGTTTGATTTTATTAAGTTATGTTGCACAAATTGATCGTACAACCATTATTGCTTACCCCAAAAAAATACTTTCACAAAAACAAATTAGTAAGTTAAACCTTCTTCTAAATAAACGCCTAAAACACTTACCTATTGCCTACATACTAGGCATGAAAGAGTTTTACGGGCGTGAATTTATTGTTAATAAAAATGTTTTAATCCCTCGCCCAGAATCTGAAAGCTTTTTAGATTTACTTAAAAAACATAATATTACCCACCAAAATATAATAGATGTGGGTTGTGGCTCTGGCATTTTAGGAATATCCACTAAGCTTGAACTACCCACTAACCAAGTCACTTTAAGTGATCTAAGTCCAAAAGCTTTAAAAGTCGCCAAACAAAATGCCAAAAATCTTAATGCAAAATGTAATTTTATTCAATCTGATTCACTACCTATTAACTGCAATCCTTCCATTGTTGTTGCAAATCTGCCTTATGTTCCAAAAAATTTGGACATACAACCTGAATTAAGTTATGAACCACCTATCGCTTTATTTGCAGATAACTCAGGTATGTCGCTCTATGGTAAGCTCTGGAAGCAAATATCACAAAACACATCTATTAAAGTAGTGTTAACGGAAAGCCTTAAGGCTCAACATAAAAACATGAAAGAATTAGCAATAACCGCAAACTATAATCTCTTAGATACTAACGGGTTAGTACAGTTTTTTGAAAAAAACACTAAAGCTGGTTAGGTAATTCACCTAATTTTACTTGGGTTGTATGTTCTGAGCCGTCTCTAATATATGTAATGGTAACTGTTTCGCCCACCGAATGTCTACCCACAACAGAAGTCAGTACATTATTTGTATTTATTTCTTGCTCGTTAATTTTTGTAATAATATCTTTTTCTTTAAGCCCGCCATTATCTGCAGGACTTCCTGCTACCACACCCGGCGCACCATTTGAGCTACTAATATAGGCACCTTGTTCAACACTTAGCCCTAATTTCTTCGCATTTGTAGGTGAAAGCTGAACGTAGCGTACCCCTAGATATGGCCGTTGTAATTTTCCATTTTTCAAAACTCCGTCAATCAACCCTTTTGCGTCATTTATAGGAATTGAAAAACCAATATTCTGCGCACCATCACCGGCTACTGCAGTGTTAATTCCGATTACTTCACCATTTGCGTTTACTAATGGGCCACCAGAGTTACCTTGATTGATAGCGGCATCTGTTTGGAATAAATTTTGTAGATTCTCGGCACCACTACCACCGTTATCGGAGGCTTGAACGCTCCTACCATAACCAGAAATTATCCCTGATGTAACAGTATTCTGAAATTGACCCAGTGCATTACCAATTGCAATTACTGTATCGCCCACTTGAGCTTTAGATGAATCTCCTAACTTAACAGCTTTTAAGGTTTTACCTTTTGCGTTGTTTATTTTTAGAACACCTAAATCTAGTGAATCTGCACTTGGAGTAGTTCCAACAACTGTTACATCATCTAAAACTGTTCCGTCAGACATAGTTAAGTTAACTTTAGTTGCACCTTCGGGTATAACATGTCTATTGGTTAACACATATCCACTATCGCTTATAATAAAACCGGTACCAGCACTTTGTTGCTCCACAGATCTAGGCCCAAAAAAGCCACCAGAAACAACCCCTTGACTAGTTATATCAATAGAAACAACACTTGGACCCACATCTTTAACAAGGCTACTAATTAAGTTGCTTTGTTCCTCAACTGCTTGACGGCCTTGCTCAACACTTACTGGTGTATTAAACCTATTTTGCTTACTATTTGCACCTATAAAACCCCCCGCAAAACCAGCACTTAAACTAATAAAGATAACCGCCAGCATTGTAATTGCCCCACTTCTAGTAGGTGATCGTTTTATTTGCGAAGAGCCTTTGGCATTAACTCCGTTTGTAAAATTATGTGATGCCTGTTGATTGTCTTGTTGCACTAAATTCTCCTTATCTGTTAAATCTTCTTATACAATTTTATTTCCCCAATCAGAAAAGACCAGAGCAATTACCACTACTGCAAGCATAATTAAAACTATCTGCCACCTTAACAATTTAGAAAGCTTATCTGATTGTTCTAAATAATAAAGTGTAGCCAACCCTACTCCAAGTACAATTAATAGCAAAGTAACCTGAGAAATAGCTTGATAATAAAGTAACCAAAAAGATGTTATCCATGCTAAACCAGCACCGAAAAAAGCCCAAGCATTAGCTAGAAAAGCTGAATGCCGTTCATCGAAAGCTGTCAAAAAATGCCTTGCCACAGAATAACACACTAGCCAAACCATAAGCATAATAACCACATTAGTTGAGCCACCCCATTCCATATAAACCGCCATTAATCCGTAGATGAAAGCTGTTGTTGCTTGTAGCGAAATACCGAATTCACTCGAACTAGGCTTAATTAGCACCAACCACATTGCATAAGCCATAGCCCAAATAAGCTGAATTAACCCACTACTTGTATTAACCATAAAAATCACAGTTGAAACGCCAACAATAAAATCCACCGCATTAGCTCTAACGAGCGGAAGCCAATATCTTGGCTTAACTGAAAGTATTCGCCATTTACTTAAAACAACAAATACTAAAGCCAACTGAACTAAACTTAACCTCACCAAAACAAAGATAATCATTGGCATAGCTACTGTTAAAAGTAGGTGTAAAATATGTGAAAAACCACTAATTGGTTTTAATTTACTAGTTACTCGTTTCATTCTGCCCTAGTATTATAACAAAGTCTGCATTTTCTGGTGGTGTAATTCCTTCTGGTAAGCTTGTTACAGCACTAGTTTTATAGCGTAATTCTAAATAACGCTTAGTGTACTTTGTGTCTTTCTTCTTTAAATCTACCACTATTGTATTAGGGGTGGATTTATCGGGTGCATCACCAACTTCAGCCACATTATAGCCATAACTTTTTAGAATATCTGCCTTTTTTGAAGCCAGCCCAGAAACGGTTGTTCCATTAAATACCACTACCGATGCGTTTTCTTTCTTAATAAAGCCATCGATAAATGTCGATCGTACGAATTGCCTAATTTCATCATATTTGTACATCCCTGCAGATGGTATCTGAATTGAACCTAAACCAATGTTACTACTACCTGATTTAATTAACACATTAGGCTCATCTACCAAACTTACAGACTTTATATTTGACTCATCAATTTCTTGGCCAATATTATACAGTTTTAGTGCTTCATCTGGAACAGTCAAATTAGTTGATACTCGGCTACCAAAACTATCTATAAGTTGAGAAAGTTTTACAGGATTACTAAATGTGCCGACACTTAAAATTTTTCGTCGTAAAGCAATGATCACTTCTCTTTGACGCTCAGACCTACCAAAATCATTTTTATTATCACAATGTCTACACCTAGAATATGCCAAGGCTCTTAAGCCATCAAAATGCTGTTCGCCAGGATCTACTTTTAACTTATAATTTTTACCATCTAACCATAATGTTTCAGATACAGAATCTTTTACATTAATATCAATTCCTCCAACAGTATTTATGGCTTGCTCAAAAGCTTTAAAATCTATCATTGTGTAATAGTTAATTTTTATTCCAACCACTTCTTCAACTACATTTTCAATTGCATCAATTCCTGCTTGTTCTGCTTCAGCGCTAGTTTTACCTTTACTTTCTGCTGACAATTTAGTTAGAGCGTAAACTGCGTTTATCTTCTGTGTTTCACCACTAGACATTTTTACAGCTAAGTCTCTTGGGATGCTTAATAATCCGGCCTCTTTGTTACACGGGTCTACACTTGCGACAATGATAGTATCAGTTAAATCTGGACCGTCTTTCTGCTCTGGCCCACCTTTGCCAAGTAGTAAAAAGTTAACTCGCCCATCACCCTCTTTTTGTAATACAGTCGGATTTGGTTCACAACGCCAAGCTACAGATTCACCACCACCCTTGAATATTTCTCTGGCTCTTAAATAACCTTTAATACCTAAATATCCTCCTACTACAACCATCAATAAAATAATTGTTGCAAAGCTTTTTAGGGTAGTTTTTTTCCAATTTCTAGGCTTTTTACCAAAACGGTGTTTTTTAGGTTTTTCTTCTATCTCCATATCAAATTCTTTAAATTTATGTTTGGGCTTACGGCCTAACTTACGACCATCGGGTAATTTTACACCAGGTTTATGTGAGGTAAAACCTTCAGGACGCGAAAAATTTCCAATACTAGATTCTGACGCTTTTTGCTGAGAAATATCTGAAGAACTAAGTTGGTTTTCAGCACTATCGTCAGCCGAAATACGCATGCGCCTACGCAACATTCCGTCTATATTATTTTGGTTACTTAATCTTTTTGGCCTTCGGAAATTATCCATAATATGCAAACACTAGTATATAGAACTTCCGCACTTTATCAACCAAACAGCTAAGTTTTTTGCAGTTGCCAAAAACAATGTTGCCACTTCAAAAGATTTAATATTAATTTTTATGGTAATTCAGTTAAAACTGCAGTATAGTTGAAGGTTGAGTATGACTAAAGTTCTTCCACCAACCAGCCCTGGCGCTTTTAATTCTATGCCTCAAACTACAGACCCAATTGAGCCAACAGATGAAGAAATTATTGAAGAGGTAAAACAAGAAAGTAAATTTCAAAATTCTAAAAGCCTAGTTTCAACTATTGCCTTATTTTTAGCCGCTCCCTTATTTGCATTATTCTTAATAGTTTTTGTAATTCAATCTTACGAAGTAGATGGCCCAAGCATGCAAGAAACCCTTCACAACAAAGATCTTCTAATTGTCAGTAAGTTAGATCATACATTTTCCAGAATAACCAATCGCGATTACATTCCGCCTCGTTATGAAATAATTATTTTTAACAGAGATGAATCTGGAGGCTACGAATCTCCAAATGTTAAACAATTAGTAAAACGAGTAATTGGTTTGCCGGGCGATAGGGTTATAGTAAAAGGAGGAGTCGTTACTATATTCAATAAAGAACACCCCGAAGGTTTCAACCCAGACGAAGGTAAAGATTACAGCAAGACAATTTCTACTACCAACGGTAATGTAGATGTTACTGTTCAATCTGGTGAAATTTTTGT
This sequence comes from uncultured Candidatus Saccharibacteria bacterium, assembly GCA_964603625.1. GTDB lineage: Bacteria > Patescibacteriota > Saccharimonadia > Saccharimonadales > JAGQNJ01 > HK-STAS-PATE-36. The sequence goes on along the minus strand of CAZRVM010000003.1, from coordinate 4,811 downwards.
AATGGGCGATAATCGCACAAATTCAATGGATTCAAGGTTTTTTGGCCCAATAAATAACAAAGATATAGTTGGCAAACTTAGCTTTAGAGTATTCCCTCTTAATAAGGCTCGCTCTTTTTAACTCGACTCACGCTAGTAGCCTCGCTTAGTACTTTGGTTAAATCAGGAGGAATTTATCTGATGTAAGAGTAGTTATGGCTACTTTGAAAGCAAAAAAGTTAGTTTTGGCTGGTTAGTGTTGATCAGAGAAAGTTGGGACTCTCTAGCCAGTCAAGTTAAGTTAAAAGTGTATCTGTAATTCTTCTAAGATCGTCTTCATCTGTAAAATGAACCTCTAGCCTTCCACCCTTAGCAGTTCTTTTAATAGAAATTTTAGTATTTAAGGTTTTAGCAAGCAATTTAGTTTGATCATTTTCAGTTGACATATGGATTTTAATTGTTTCGCTAGATTTATTAGATTTATTTTTATTAGCTGTTACAAATTGCTCAGCTTGCCGTACAGACCAACCATATTTAATAATTGAATCTAATAACTCTTGTTGGCTAGTAGGATCGTGCTTTAAAGCTAAAATAGATCTGGCATGCCCTTCAGTTATTTGCTTATTATTTAAAGCATCGGTAGCTTCGTCTGATAATTGCAACAACCTAACAATATTATTTATAGTAGGCACAGCTTTTCCAAGCTTATCGGCAATTTGGCTATAACTTAAACTAAACTGATCATGCAATCTCTCAATTGATTTTGCCTGTTCTAAAGGCGACAAATCTACTCTTTGGACATTCTCAATTATTGCTACTTCAAGCTCTTCTATTTCTTGTAAAGACCTAACGATTGCTGGCACTTCCTCTAATTTAGCTAGTTTAGCTGCTCGCCAACGCCTTTCGCCAGCAATTATCTTATATTTACTGCCGGTTTTGGTAACTACTAATGGCTGAACTATTCCATAGCTTTTAATAGATTGAGCTAGTTCAATTAAAGAACTTTCATCAAATAATTTTCTAGGTTGGTCTGCGTTAGGTTCAATCAAATCTATTTTAATCTTATTCACCTGCTCATTATTGGTTAAAAGGTCTTCGTTGTATTCTTTTGGCAACAAGGCATCTAGCCCCTTACCTAAACCAGTTTTAATGGACATTTTTATCTATCTCCTTTGCAAGTGCTTTATAACTCCTGGCCCCTTTTGACCATTTATCGTGATCAAATATTGATTTACCATAACTTGGCGCTTCGGCTAGTCGAATATTTCTAGGTATTACTGTTTTAAATAACTTTTGCTCAAAATGCTTCTTAAGTTCTTTATAAACATTCTCCGACAAAGATGTTCGGCTATCATACATTGTTACGGCCACCCCCAATAAATTTAAATTTGGATTCAAACTTTTTCTAACCCGAGAAATAGTATCTAAAAGTTGTGTTAAACCTTCTAAAGCATAATACTCAGCCTGAACTGGTATTAAAACCGAATCAGAGGCAGTTAGTGCATTAATGCTTAGTAGCCCCAAAGACGGTGGGCAATCTATTATAATATAGTCGTAATCGGCTCTAGATAGGGCATTTTTTAATCTGTGTTCTCTATCTACCTGATTAACAAGCTCTATTTCTGCCCCCGCTAAATCAGCATTAGCAGGAACGATAGATAAATTTTCTATTCCAGAATCAATTATGGCACCACTAAGCAATTGACCATTAACCAAAACATCGTAAGCAGTTACAACTGTATCGGCAGTAATTCCAAGCCCACTCGTAGCATTACCTTGAGGATCTAAGTCAACCACTAAAACCGACCGCCCCATTTTTGCTAAATATGCCGAAATGTTAATAGTGCTGGTAGTTTTACCAACACCACCTTTTTGATTCAATATTGCGATTATTTGCCTCATACCCGTTTCACTTTATAGAATACCATTTTCACGATATATTCTCAATGCAAGATTAAAAATAAGCACTCTAGTTTATCATTAAGTAATGCTTAGGTATCATTTAAAGCTCTATAAAATCAAAAACTAATTAAGTAATTTAGGCACTAAAAACCATTCCTGGTAAAAATTGCACCATTTAAAAAAATGACTTTTATTTGTTTACTTAATACTGATTTTTTCAATCTTAATTGTGGTTTTAATCTGGCGATGACCACGAACTTTATGAACTCGTTTTTTTGCTTTATAACGAATAGAAGTTACTTTCTCGCCCTTGGTTTCTTCAACTATTTTGGCAGTAACAATTGCGCCAGCAACCTCTGGTGTACCTACTAAGGTTTTATCTCCATCAATAATTAATAAAGCTTTAAAGTTTAAACTTGTTTGGCTATCTTTAATACGCTCAACTTCTAAAGTTTCGCCTTCAGAGACTAAATACTGCTTGCCACCGGTAGATATTACTGCTTTTTTCATTCGCTCTCTTTAATAATTACCTTTTTTAAAAGTTACTAGGCAAGTTTAACAGATAACCCACCCTATGTAAACCGTTATTTTAAATATCTAGTAATCTTATTAGTAAAAACAACTATATAAATTGCGATAAAGAATAGCTGAACTCTCTGAATAATTCCCCCAACAAAAACTGGCGTAAACATAGCAATACCACCCACACTTAACATTGCCGAGGTTAAAACTATTAATAATATACGCTTATACTTATTTTTAATCATAATAATATCTAAGATAATTGCCCCAAAAAATCCTAATATACTTATTGCACTAAAAAATATATGTAAATTATGCGCACTTCCTCTTATTGGTGCTAAAGTTGCAAAGATATTGCCTAATCCACCTAGTCCAAATAGGCTATATTTTAATTCTGTTCTATTCTTTCTTGATTGCTTAATACCAATATAGGCTAAAGCACAGATAATAATACCGGCAATAACATCGGCTACTATAAACAGCCAACTATAAGCTGCACCTCTCTGCTCTAAATTACTTGCAAATCCAACTACATCTAACCCAAGTGGATATGTAAACATAAAACTTAAATAACTAATACTAGCAAAAATTCCAAGTCCAAAATAAATTATTTTTTTAATAGATCTTGGCTTTGGTATAGAAGAAGCCTTAGACAATGCTCTTGTTATCTTAAAAAGATTAGTTACATTTCCTTCATATAAAATATATTTTGGTTGCCATACGGGCCTAAACTTATTTTTAAATTGTTCTACACCTTCAAAAGAATAGTATTTTGCACCTAAGGTTTTAATTACTGACAACATTCTTTCACTTAAAATAGGATCATTAATTTCCTCCAAACCAGCAAGGGGTGAAAGTCCTAAATTAAACCACTTATAATTTAATTGTTGTAAATGCACAATAAGGCTTTTTAGTAAAAAGTGCATACTGATGCTTGGTATATTTTGAATATGCCGCATGTGGTCAATTGATGCCGAATCAGCTAAGTAATTTGGCAACAAATTAGTATATGCAATTATCTTTTCGTTTTGTTTTAGAACCATAACGTCGCATTTATTTAAATATGTGTTGGAATAGGGGCTCATCACAAAACCATATTCACGCCTAGACGGTAGGTTAAGCCACTTATTAGATACTTGTCTTAACTGTTGCAAATTTTCTTTACTATGCGGATGTTGCCAAAATTCTACAGAAAGTTTCTCCGCAAATGCTTTATTCTCTACATACCTAAAATGCTTATCTTTAACAGTTTGAGAACAAAATAGATCAATATCCACCATTGCTTCGTTGCCTATAAAAATTGATTTTATTCCACTGTCTTGAGCAAACTTTAATATCTTTTTATCTGCATGAATAATAGATACTAGCCAGCCATTTTCGTTGCACATTTGTTTAAAACTATTTAGAAGTTTTTTGAAAGTCAGCGAATTTCCAATAAGCCCACCCAAAACTAAAGCAACTCCATTCTGAACTTTGTATGCTAAAAATGATGACCTAGATTGATTAAAATAGTAATGTTTATCTTGTGGCCAAATTAAAAAGAAATCTTCAGTAGAAGTTGAATAACTTTCTAGAATATCTTGTGCTTTTTTAATATCATCGTTATTTATAAGTAACTCAAACTTAACTGGCTCAAAAAGGTTTATAATAACAATAATTAAGGCTCCCAATCCAATTAAATCTAGGGTTCTTAAATAAAGACTAGCTTGGTGTGTTGCTGGATGAAGCAAACCATTATCAAAAGACATTAGTTGAATAAATGCATATTTGATAGATTCAAGTAATGAAAAATCGTGATTAAACATTTTTTTATCTGTTAAATACAAGCCAATAACTCCGTAAATAAAAGCTAAAAGCACTACAAAACCAGACATATATAATGCTCTTTTAAGATTTAGGTTATTACTTTTTACAAAATATTTTGATTGAGCAAACGCCAATGAGCATAAACTGACTAAATAAAGTGCTCCGCTTCTTAAATGTCCGTTAAATAGTGCCAAAAGTAGTAATGATCCAAGTGCTACAACAGAAATCAACCACGCCAAACGCTTACGCCTGAATAATTGAAACGAAATATAAAGTAGCAAAAACCCTAAGAAAGCCCCAACCGGATGACTTATAAAATGTACTCTATTCCCCGAAAGTAAGTTTTCTAAAATCTTTGGGCTTAAAGCTACAACTCCACTTAATATTACAAGTAAAGCACTAATCTTATAGCCATTTGCTTTTAAATACTTCATATATCAATACTAGAATACAGCTATTGCTATTGTTTAGCTAACTATCTTTACCTATACAAATTAGGCTTTAGTTAAATCTATAAATAGCATAGCATCGTCAACTTTTACAGGCAATTTGCTTTTGTTGGTGCCTTTATCAGAGATAATTTTAATCGCTAAAGTTTCGTG
>CAZRVM010000002.1:31934-63990 GCA_964603625.1 uncultured Candidatus Saccharibacteria bacterium | reverse complement strand
TTAAAGATTCACTCTTGCAATTACCAACTGGTGTATCAGTATTTCCACAGGTATTAATAACGCCCCCAAGACCAGAGTTACTATCTTTTAGTGCTATGAATAATCCGTCTATATCTTTTATTACTGGGGATATGAAAATATTACCTTGTACAATTATTAAGTTAGTTTTAATATCGCTAATACTTGAGTAGCTTGGATCACCTGTAGGGCTACTAGGTATATTTGTATTAATGTATAAGTTTCCTTTAATCAATAAAATATGATCATCTAATTCGTTCAAATTACCCGAGTAAAGTGTAAAATTTGAAGCATCCTTCCAGCTATCTATGCCCTTTGCAACAATGTCGTTTGCTAGAGACTTGTAGTCGCCCATACAGCCTTTGTAAGCTCCTTCGTCGTTACCTAGATTATCTGAATCTGTATTGCTAAATGTAAGTCCAGCATTTGGTTTGGGAATATCATCGGTTCCAGGAGAGCCACTATGCATACTAGCCGACATAAAGTGATCTATTATACCAGTAGCACTTGCGGCAAATTGTACGCCTGCTCCAGACCAACCAGAACCTGAATTAGAATTAAATGCTCGTATAGATTGCTTAACACCACTATTCACAATACAGCCAGAAGGATTAGCAAAGTTTCTACCTACTATTACATCATTACCGTAGGCTCTAAAGTAGGGTTTGGAGCTAATAGTTACACACTTACTAGCCTCTTTAATCTTCTCCGCTATTGAACTATCTACAGCACCATCTGTAATACCAGAAGCCGGTTCTACCTTAATGTATGCACAAACATCGTCACCGACATTTAAAGTAATGGTGTTTGGTAATAAATATTGATAGGGCTTGTTTTCTCCACCAACGATCTGTTGGTCATTCATTACTGGAGGTTGCAAAGAGATTGGAAAATTATTTATATATACTTCTCTAGTTACAGTTACTCCAAATCCATCTGCTTTTCTAGAAGTGCCACCCCCACTATTAACAACACTAAAGTCTATAGTCCTACCGTCTGGTGAAATAGTATAATCTGGATCCAAATCATATCTAACTGCGGAATTTGAAATAGTACTTAATTGGTAAGAAACACCTGAGTTACGGGATAATTGCAAGGGGTTGCTAACACTATCAATCCAGACTGCTTTGTCAATTACTTGAATAGCTAATTTATTAGTACCAGCAACAAGTGTACTAGTATCGGCAATGGTAATTCTTCTTGGCTCAGCAGAAACTTGGTGACCAGCTATATTAACTCCGTTTATGTAAGCCACAAACCAATCATCTGCTTGTATATCTAAATATAGACTCTCCGTGTTATTATTTAAAGCATTTAGTTGAGCATTAGTTAGATTAAACTCTTGATAAAACAAGGTCGTACCATTTGAGTAAAGACTCATACCGTCAAAACCAGGATCAGATGAATCATCCTTAAAAGGAACGCTAATTTTGCTATACAAAGCATCGGATTGATTTGTGTAGTCTAGGTCACAACTTCCCCATAAATGTGCTTGAGTAAAACCTGGTCTTAATACATCAGAGTCAACAATACACCCCCCCGCCTGAGTATCTACTGGCGCTCCCCAGCCACCTCCACCACCGTTAGCCCATCCACCTAAAGCAGCTGGACTAATCCATGGACCTGCAAGTGAAGTGTAAAGTGGGGTTGTATTTGTCCCACCATCAAGATATTTGTTGGAGCAATTTCCTACTTCGTCTATGTAATTGCCTGTTCCTAGTGGATCTCCATCGTATATATCTTCATCTTGGTATTGCCCTAGCCATGGAAATACTTTTAGTGGGTAAGCTGGTGAACCACCACAGCCATCGTTGTATCTAGATGGCCAGTTAGAGCCATTTATTGGGTAGTCGCTCATTTTAATATAGAGTGATTTAATGACTGGATCTGAACTACTTGCAAGGGTAGCAGCGTGAGCTTTTGTGCTTAGTACTACTTGGCTAAAACTTAATACTAGTAGGCTATATATAGCAAAGAATAGTAGTTTCTTTAGTGATTTCATTTTAGATACCATACATCTTTAACAATATTTCCATTGCTTGTTTCTTCATAAGATAGACTTACGTCTAAACCCTCTTTGAGGTCAGAAAAACTGGCATCTAAGTTAGATACACTCTTATGTACAGTAGACTTATCGTTATATATGTAATCTACTTGGGAGTTATCTGCTTTTTTTAATGTAATTGTTTTAGTATTTGTATTAATAGAAACTATCTTACCAGATGTTCCTATGTTCTCTTTGGCTAGTTTGATTTGTTCTGGAGTTGGCTTGGCTATCACGTTACTCGAATTCAAACTATTTGGTGTTTGTTTTTTTATTGGTTTTTTATGAGTCAAAGCCCAAGCTAATAATCCGACCAAGATAAGTATTAAAACCACTACAGCAATGACTAACTTCTTATTACGAATGCTCTTTTTTATAGAATCTGAGTCATTAAACGCAACTACATCACTCATACTTATCGTAAATTATAACAATCATAAGCTAGATAGCCAAACTATTTATAGCTTTAGAGAACAGGTGGTAAATTACTAATTGAATCGTATTTATAAGAGCCGATTTGCGGTGGAGTGTTTTTAGTATTTAGTAAACCCAAGTAAAAGTCTGGCGTAAAGATGAATTTTTCGGCCATTTTAGTGCTATCGTCCGCTTCTTTTTCAGTAGCACTATTGATATCTCCATGAAGCCTATTAAGCAATACCCTATCAGCCAAGAATGCGCCGTTAACCGTTAATGAACTATCGCATTCACCAGCAACAGGCGGATCTAAAGTAGTGCCACAAGTGTTTATAACTCCTCCTCCCCCCATACCGCCATCTGGCAATGCTACAAATAATCCATCTAAATTAGCTACATTTGATTTTATATAGATATTACCCATTACAACAATTAAGTTAGTTCTTACATCACTAAGTTTACTGTAGGTTGTATTTTCTGAATCAATATTTCCATTAATAGTTAAATTCCCATTCACAAATAACATATTATTAGTTAAGTCTGCCGAACTAGAAATCGTTCTACTGCCTACCCAGTTAATACTACCGTTACTATTACTAATAATATTATCAGCTAGAGTCTTATAATCACCCATACAGCCAGCGTAAGCACCTTCATCGTTACCTAGATTATTTGGGACTGTATTACTAAATGTAAGACCAGAGTTTGGTTTGGGAATTTCATCGGTTCCAGTAGAGCCACTATGCATACTAACCGACATAAAGCCATTAATAATGCCTGTAGCACTTGCAGCAAATTGCACACCAGAACCAGACCAGTTAGTACCAGAACCAATATTATAAGCACGAATATATTGATTATCGACTCGACAGAGATTAGAAGCACTTTTAAACCTTCTGCCTGCAACCACATCACTCCCATAAGCTCTAAAATAAGGTCTAGAAGAAATAGTCTCGCAAATTGGACTTGTCCTACTGCCACTAGATCTTTCTGGTACAGTGATATTTCCTCCAGTTACCCCTGAAGCAGGAGAAACCGATATGTAAGCACAGACTTCATCGCCAGGAGTCAAGTTTATGGTTGCAGGTATAACAAAATCATAATTATTCGTTTTCCCTCCGAGAATTTTTTGATCAGTTGCGTCTGGGCTAATTACATATTCTACACCTTTTATTTTGACATACCTCTTAACCGTAACTCCCTTCCCGTCAGACTTTACAGATTCTCCACCACCGTTATTTTTAACCTTAAAATAAACTTTTTTATCACCTATACCTATTTCAAAGCTTGGTTCAAGATCATAAACCTGAGAAGATCTTGGAGTCAAATTTAGTTCATATGCAATTCCTGCATCACGCCATTTATGAGTTTCAGTATCACCATCTTGTACCCAAACAGCCTTATCAATAACTTGTATTGCTAATACATTTTCTCCTTCTTTAATTATATTAGTTACATTTATACCTGCTAACTGAGTTTCGGCTGCTGTATCAGTACTACCACCAACAAAAACCCCGTTAATATACACTGCAAAAAAATCATCAGCTTGAGCATTAAAATCTAGTGTATAGCTTAAGTCTGCGAGTACGCTTAATTGTTCAGCGGTTACATTAAACTTCTGCACAAATAATGTTGAGCCATTAGAATACAGGTTTCTACCATCGTTACTCGGAGTATAGGGTGCACCAATACGGCTAAATAAAGCACTAGATTGATTAGTCATATCAATATCACATTGCCCCCAAATATGCTTTTGGGTAAATGATGGGTTTACTACATCGGAGTCTGTTTCGCAACCTGTTGTGTCTACTGGAGGCTTCCAATTAGGACCCATACCGTTGCCATTCGCCCAAGCAGCATAAGCGGTAGGGTCAATCCATGGACCAGCTAGAGAAGTGTAGAGTGGAGCTGTATTGGTACCGCCATCTAGGTATTTGTTTGAGCAATTGCCGGCTTCATTTAAGTGATTGCCTGTACCTAGTGGGTTGCCATCAGTTTCGTCTTCGTTATCGTATTGTCCTAGCCATGGAAACACTTTATGTTGGTCTTTTGAACCTCCACAGCCATCTTCATTTCTAGATGGCCAGTTTGAGCCAATTATTGGGTAATCTTTCATTGGAATATATAAAGACTTTATATTTTCTAGTTGTGAACTAGTAGCTAGTGGTGCTGCACTTGCCTTACCAATTAAGATTAACTGCATAAGGAATAAGCTAATTAGGCTTACAATGGTTAATAGGGCTGCTTTCTTTATGAACTTCATTATTGGTACCATATATCTTTAGCTATCTTGCCATCGGGCGTGTCTTCAAAAGATAAGCTTACAACTAAGTTTGGTTTGAGATCGGCTAATGTTACGGTTTCATTAGAAATTCCTTTATGTATGGTAGTTTTATCAGTATAGGCGAACTCAGTCTGCTGAGAGGTGTCAGTAATCTTTAGAGTAATCTTTTTAGCATCTGTGTTAATAGAAACTATGTTACCTGAAGTACCGATGTTCTCTTTGGCCGATTGGATTTGCTCTGGAGTTGGCGTAGATACCACTACACCAGAATTTCTATTATTATTTGTAACTTGGTTTGTCTCTGATTTTTTGTGAGTTAAGCTCCAGGCAAGCCAACTGAAAACGGCAATAAACACTACAACAGCTAAAATAATCTTTTTATTTCTATGCATACCATTACCCGATTCTGAATCTGAGTTATTGAATGTTGCCGCATCACTCATATTTAATTAAGATTATACCAAGCATAAGCAAAATATTAAAAACTTATTTCATAATTTCTTACAAAACTAAAAATTAATGTATGCATAAAATATCTTACCTCTGTTATACTATAAACTATGAGCTTATCAATAGGTATAGTTGGTTTGCCCAATGTTGGCAAATCAACACTTTTTAACGCTTTAACTAATAATAATATTTTAGCTGCAAACTACCCGTTTGCAACCATTGAACCAAATACTGGGATTGTACCCATACCCGATGCACGCCTTAACAAATTAGCCAAATTATATGGTAGCCAAAAAATCGTTCCTGCCACCGTAACCTTTGTTGATATTGCTGGGTTGGTTGCTGGCGCAAGCAAAGGTGAAGGTTTAGGTAATCAGTTCTTGGCCAATATTCGAGAATGCAATGCCATTTGTCATCTAGTTCGTGCATTTTCAGACAGTGACGTAACACATGTTGATGTTGATTTGAATCCTAAAAGAGACATAGACATTATTAATACCGAGCTAATTTTAGCCGATCTTCAAACTATAGAAAAACGCTTACCAAAACTTACCAAAGAAGCTAGAGCAAACTCCAAACTTCAAAAAAGTGTAGATAAGCTACAACAACTTAAAGAGTCTTTAAATAAAGGTATCCTTGCCCGAAATGTATTGCAGGCAGATGAAATTCAGGAAGTTAATGATTTGCATTTGTTAACTGTCAAACCTGTAATCTATGTTTTTAATGTAGATGAGGATACTCTAAGCAATAGTTCTAAGATAAATGAGCTGACTCAACTCGTTGCACCAAACCAATGCATTTTTATTTGCGCCAAATTAGAAGAAGAACTCAAAACACTAGATGAATCAGAAAAACACGAATTACTTGAAAGCTACGGCATAAAATCTTCTGGCCTTGAACAATTAATTCATTCGGCCTATGAAGTACTTGAACTTCAAAGTTATTTAACAGCTGGAGAAAAAGAAGTGAAAGCCTGGACAATCAAAAAAGGCTCGACCGCTCCTCAAGCTGCAGGAGTAATCCACGGTGATTTTGAACGAGGCTTTATTTCGGCTCAAATCATCAGTTTTCCAGATCTCATTTCGGCAGGTTCTGAAGCTTTAGCCAAAACTGCAGGCAAAATTCGCACAGAAGGCAAGAATTACATTATGCAACCCAACGATGTGGTTGAATTCAGATTTAATGTTTAATTAAAAACGATATTTTAAATTAAATAATCAATTACCTACCTAATTCCTCAAACCGCCTTGTTTATAGTGAGTTGCCAGCGATGGTCTAGGATATAGCGGTCTAATTAAAGGTTTTTGACGGTTAAAATCTTGAGTAGCTAACTTGCCGGCTAAATGAGCTAACGAATGCATCTTCACCTGTGCTTGTTGGTAGCTGGTTAAAAAGCTTTCTTCGCTATTTAAATTATTACTAAAATTATTTACTGGCGTTTGTGTAAGATATTGCTGATTACTAGCATTAGTAGCAGGCAGGGTCTGCAATGAAACGGGCTCATACATATTGGTATTTTGTAGTTCGTTCCAAGATGCCTCAATATGTCTTATCTCAGTTACACGCTGTTGTACAAATTTAGATAGTTCTCTTAAATACTGTTTACGCCAACTGTTAAAAACCAATGTTTTGTTAAAGGTTACTATTGAGATTGTCGCATCTATTAACCTGGCACAAAAATCAACTTCGGCTATCATATCGTAGCGTATATCTTCCATAGTTAAAAACCAAATCTTTTTATCTATTAAAAGAACTCTAAGATCGGTAGCCACAAGAATTGCAAAACCCCCTTCGTAATGCCCAATCACTGCATGCCTTATAACTTCGTCCGGAGTTAAAATTTGACACAACTCCCTGACTTCCGGCTTTCCAAAAAATTTATTTTTGAAACCAATTTTTAAGAGCTGCCTTTCTACTTTGAATAAATCTATCATCTTTTCCCCTCCTTCCTACTTATAATCTTGTCACTTTACTTGGTAGATTGCAGTTAGCTTTAGCACACAAACTATGAGATATAAATCACACAAAATTTCTCAGCTAAATTTACAGTTTACACCTTTTGTTTTTGTGTAATAATTAATCTATGTTAAGCGATGACAGCCAATTACAAGTATTCTTAAACTTATTCAAACTAGGCACAGAGCTAAATTATAAAAAAAATGAATACATAATTCGTCCAGGCGAATCTCCAAACTTTGTATACTACATAGAAGAAGGTTTAGTAAAAGCATTTAATATAAGTAAATACGGCGAAGAAAATCTATTAATTTTTAGAAAACCTAATGAAATTTTTCCACTTATTTGGGCAGTAACGGGTAAAGGCAGAAGCATAATTTATCAAGCTCTAAAACCAACAAAAGTTTACAGATTAACCAGAGAAACATTTATTCAACATTTAAAAGATAAACCCGAATCGATGTACCCATTTATAGACCTAGTTATTAATCAATACCGCATACAATCAGAAAGGGTTTTAAATTTAGAATATAGAAGTGTTAGAACTAGGCTTGCGTCTTTTATCCTAACTATGTCGCTAAGATTTGGGAAAACTATTGATAATGGTACCCTTGTAGATGTTCCGCTAATACAACAAGATATTGCAAGCTCAATAAATGCCAGCCGAGAAACAACAAGCCGAGAATTAGGTATTTTGGAACGCAGAAAATTAATATTATTATCACAAGGCACCATAACCATATTAGACAAAGAAGGGCTAAAAAAACTACTCTAAAGTTTTCTCTATTTCGCCACCTAGTTTTGCCACAATACTAGAGTTTAAACCAGTTGTAAAAACGCATACTATTATTTTTTGACCATTTTCTAGCTGAACGATAGAGGCATCATGCCATAGTCTATCTTCGTCCCAGCCAACTTTATTGTAAACTTTAAGTTTACTAAACCCAGCCGGTAAACCCCTGCGATACTTTGCCTCTTGTTCATCCATAGAGCTTAAAAACGCTTGTTGAGATTCTGCGCTTAATCCTTCTCCATTTGCAATTTTACGCAGAATAATTGCTGTATCACTAGCCGAAGTATTCAAACCTGTTAAACTCGTATTCTTCAACCCATAGTCTTGCATAATTGAAGTTAGCTTATCTTTACCGAGCTCGTTCCACATTTTTTCTGCACAAGGGCTGTAAGAATCTCTTATCATGGCATCTAAACATTGACCTCTAGTATAGCCTGTTAAGTACGAGTCATCTTTGCTAAAAGTTTTGTCATCTATGCGCTGATAACCAACATAGGCTACAAATAACTTATAAATACTTGCTGTAAAAAACTGTTTATCAGGATTTTCTTCCGCAAGTTTATTACCATTTGTATCTATAATTTCAATCCCATAATTTCCAGGATTTCTACTAGTGAAACTGTCAATCACTGGTTGTAGATCTATCTTTTTCTGCTGATCCTGAGGTTGTGATTCTATTTTAGTTTTTGTTTGAATTGTATTTTCATGATTTTGCTGTTGATTATTATTTAGATTTTGACGTTTATCTCTTAAGTTAAAATATAAAAAAATCACAACTAAAACTACAAAAAGAAAGCTCAGGTAATATTTTCGTTTGCTAAAACGACATTTAGTTTTTTGACTCTTATATATAAAATTATTGCTCGTCATACTTAAAAGCTATTTAAATTTTAACTGATTGTTTTTAATAAATAAAATCGCTCTAAATTGCCTTTAGCTCCAGAAATTTTACTATCAGATTTATCAATTAATTTAAAAAATCTTTTTAGCCAAACTTCAAAATCTTTAATTATTTCTCTTCTTAATTTTTCATTTTTTATGACACCTTTGTGTTTAGCATTTGAGCCAACTTCAAATTGTGGTTTAAACATTGCAACCATTAATGTAGTGTCGTTACAGACAAGCAAAATATGAGGTAAAATTTCCTTTAATGATACAAACGAAACATCAATTAAAACTACATCAATATTTAAACTTTTTATGGTATGGCTCTGAACAAAATCACGAATATCAGTTCGTTCATATAATTGAATTTTATCATTATTTCGCAGGCTTGGGTGTAATTGATTAGTCCCCATTTCAACTGCTATTACTTTCCTTGCCCCATTTTGAATTGCAAAATCAGTAAAACCTCCTGTTGAAGACCCAACATCCAAAACAATTTTGTCTTTAAAATTTAATTTAAATTCTTGGGCAATAGATGCCAACTTTAAACCCGCTCTAGAAACATAATGCTCGTTTGCAGTTATGCTAATTTCAGAAGTCTCACTAACAAAATAGTCAAACTTTTTAATTACTTTTTTATTCACTAAAACTTCGCCTAATGCTATTAAATTTTCTGCCTGACTACGCGTCTCCACTAATTTTTTATTAACTAATAAATTAACTAGTCGAATTTTTGACAATGTTAGTCCTTCTTTCTCTCCCTATAAGCATTTGTTGCTGTGTCTACACTAATTACATCACCAACCTTAATAAAAGCCGGTACTTTTACCTTTATGCCTGTTTCAAGTTCTGCATCTTTTTGGACATTTGATGTAGTATCACCCTTAACCACATCTTCGGTATAGGTAACTTTAAGATATACATTTTTTGGCAATTCTACATTAATAACTCGGCCATCAAAAAGCTGAACAATAACTTTATCACCTTCTTTCAAATATCCAGCTTGGTCGCCAATTAAATCTTGCATAACTTCAAACTGCTCATAAGACTCGTCTTCCATAAAAAAGAAATTCGTGCCATCGTTATATAAATATTGCACATTTTTATTCGTAACTTCTGCTGGTTCAAGCTGTTCGTTGCCCTTAAAAGTCTTCTCTAAAACTTTACCGTCAATTAGACTTTTAATTCTTACATTAACAATTGAGCCGCCTCTACCCATAACTTTTTGCGAATACTCAACAACCTTAAATGGCTCGCCGTTAAACTGAAACAAAGTACCTTTTTTTAAATCTGTAATTCCAAACGCCATTAAGAATCTTCTCCAATCTTACTTAAATCAACCATCAATTCATCTAATTGATTATCGTCAATTAAATTCATAACCCTACAATTCTTTAACTCAGCAATAACTAGTTCTTTTGCTTGAGATATTTCATTAATTTTTTTACCTGATTTTAAACCGTCAAGTAAATCATACACTAACCGATTAAGACTCAGTATAACATCTGCTTCTGTACTACCGCCCCGCCCTGCAACAGATGAACCAACGATACCTGGAGAACCAGTTCCAAAAATATTCAAGTTTTTTGGCTGAATTGTAACTATTTTATTTTTAAAACTATTTAAGTCCATAGTTTTATTAGTTATTTGCTACAAATGGAAGTAATGCTAAGTGACGAGCTCGCTTGATAGCTCTTGCCAAATGGCGTTGCTGGCTTTCGGTTAAGCCAGTTTTCTTACGACTCTCAATTTGACCATACACATTAACATACCGTTGTAATGTCTTAAAATCTTTGTAGTCAAAAAATGCTACTTCGTCTCTTTTTCTAAAAATCTTTGCCATAAACTAATTCCTTTCTTTTATTAAAATCCCAGAGGGTCACATCCCCAAGGAAGAACTGCAAGCCACACCCAACCAAAAACTGCAAAAGCTAAAAATATTGTTAGTGCAGGTAAAATTATTCGTAATTTAGGACCTACTCTTTTATATATTATTCTACCAATAATCAAAGTTAGAACAGGCAATACATACAGCATTAATTGCTTAGTAAGTAAATGAATACCTGAGATATTACATGGAAAACCAGCGTAATATTGCATAACATACTTAAAATGGGATGTCGTCTAAATTGATAGCTTCATCTTCCTTGATGTCTTCAACCTCTACTTCATCTGTCTTTTTGTTAGGATCATCAGTAGAATTTGCATTCCTATTACTTCCACCAAAATCTCCACTTCCAGAACCGCCACCCACAAAATTGAAATCTTCTACCACAACTTCCACTTTGCTACGCTTTTGCCCGTCTTGTTCCCAAGCCCGTTGATCAAGCCGACCAGAAACTAAAATTGGACGACCTTTTTGCATGTACTGCGCTATAACTTCGCCTGTACGACCCCATGCAACACAATCAATATAACTAACTGATTCTTGCTGATTACCATCTGAGCCTTTCCAGCTACGATTTACAGCTAATGAAAAATTGGCTACACTTTGTCCATTTGGAGTTGTTCTAACCTCCGGGTCTCTTGTTAAGTTTCCCATTAAAATTACTTTGTTAAAACCTTTTGCCACAATCTCACCTCCTTTTTACACTACTCTATTCAATCAACTTCAAGCACTAGCTTTTTTAATGTCTTCACTAGCTTGAGTTTGCTTATTTTTTAAATCGCTTTTAGCAGATTCAATTTTAGCTTGCTCTTTATCGTCTAACTTAACAATTAAATATCGCATTACTTCATCTGTAATGTTGAGCAAAGACTCAACTTTAGCAATACTTTCTGGCATAAGTTCAATAGTATAAAAAACATAAACTGCAAAGTTTAGTTTATTAATTGAATAGGCTAACTTTTTTCTACCCCAGTTATCTGTACTAAGAATCTTACCTTTATTATCTTGAATAATTTTCTTAATGCGTTGCTCACCTTTGTCTAGATCTACCTCTAAATCTGGGTGATACAGTATAGCTAATTCATACTTATTCAAAAACCGTCTCCTTTCTTTGGTTGCTAAAACAAATAATTATTTATCTTAGCTTGCCCGTATACCAAAAGATGTTACGAACAAAAAGTTAATATTACTAATTTATTTTACCAACACAACCCCTGTTTGTCAAAATGTTTGTTATACTGGACTAATGAAATCTAGCCGAAGTTCACAATCTAAAATGTCGTTTTCAATTAAAGTTCCTATAAAAAAAGCTTCCCTAAAATTTAATAAATTATTTTTAAATAAAATTTCTCTTGCTTTTCTTCTAGTTGTTTTTGCTTCAATATTAATTTCCAATATCTTACTGACTATTATCTATAGCAATAAAACATACCCCAAAACATTACTCAATAATCAGGCCATCGGATCTGTATCTTTTACAGATTTAGATAGAAAAATAAAAGACATCATCCAACTACCCAAAGAAATAACACTAAAGGTTAGAGATAAGGCTCAAACTGTTAAATCTGAAGAACTTGGATTGTCTATAAATTATCAACAAGTTAATAAAGGTATCCAACAAAATCGTTACAAAATACCTCTGGTTAATTTTATTAAAAGTAAAAATAATAACGCTAGTTACGAATTAAACAAAGCAATAAGTAATCAAAAAATTGAATCCTTAAAACCAGCGCTAGAAAGTTCACCAAGTGGATCGCACATTAAGTTTCAAGACCAGCAATTTATTATTATTCCAGCAACACCACTAACCTCAATAAATAATGAAGACGCCAGTTTGGCAATTTTAGATCAACTTAAACAAAATAAAACAGAAATTAATCTTCCTTTTAGTGAAGTGCCAGCACCAGAAAATTATAAAAATATAACAGAGCTGACAGATAATTTAAATAAAAGTATAGCTACTAAAATTACTCTAACTTTTGAAGATCAAACAAAACAGCTCAGCAAAAGTGATATTGCAAACTTTTACATTGAAGAAGATTTTACTTATATTTTAAGCTCTCAAGCAATAGATAAAAAACTAAACGAGATAGCCAAACAATTTAGAATAGACATAGAAAATAAAACAGAAGCAATTACTAAAATAAAAACTGCCATTAACGAAAAAACAGAATCAAAAATCACACTAAAAAATGCTCCAAAAAAACATATTACTTACCGTTATTGTGTTGCTACCAAAGGAGTTAGCGACTCATATATAAGTGAATTTAAAAATAAGCTCCAAGCTGTTTATGACGATAGCCAGGGATGGTCTGTTGGCGGGCAAGTTTCTTTTGTTTTTGTAACAAGTGGATGCAATTATACCGCGTGGCTAAGCGAGGCAAGTTTAGTGCCAAGCTTTAGTTCAACAATCTGTGATAGTACCTGGAGTTGTAGAGTTGGAAATAATGTAATCATTAATTTCGATAGATGGTCAGGGGCCAGCCCCGCATGGAATAGTGCAGGTGGTTCACTAGATAGTTATAGAACTATGGTAATCAATCATGAAACTGGTCACTGGTTAGGCTTTGGTCACAGATATTGTGCTGGCACTGGACAACCTGCACCTGTTATGCAACAACAATCAATTAGTTTGCAAGGTTGCACATTTAATACCTGGCCAACTAGTTCAGAAATTCAATCTCTAAAGTCGTCCAAAGGCTTATAACAAAAAAAGAGCCGTTAAAAGTAACAACTCTTACCGGCTCTTTAGTTTGTTGAACCGTTTTTGTTTCTGGCTTAATCGTAAGCAATTTTGTTAATTAATGCAAGTTAATTTATTTAATCAACTTCTGTTACATCAATTGTTGTTGTATTATCATCCTGAACATCATCTAATGAACTCACCAAAACATCTCTTGGCTTAGATCCTTTTGATGGGCCAATTATTCCATTTTGCTCCATTATCTCCATTAGTCTGGCAGCTTTGGAATAGCCAATTTTGAGCCTCATTTGTAAGTAGCTAGTGCTAGCTTTACCGCCTTCAATAACAACTCTAACTGCTTCTTTATAAACCGGCTCGTCTGTTGAGTCCATATCAGAAACTATACTACCTCGTCCATTAAACTGTACTGGCTGACTAACTACTTCATCATCATATTGAGGCTCGCGTTGATCACGCAAAAACTTTGAAAGTTTTCTAACTTCTTCAGTTTCAATTAATGCGCCCTGTACGCGTATAGGCTTAGGTTTGTCGGCTGTGGACAAAAGCATATCACCTTTGCCGAGTAGCTTTTCAGCACCAGTTTGACCAATTATTATTTGAGAATTCACCTGCGCAGCTACAGTAAATGCCATACGTGCTGGTACATTAGCTTTTATAAGTCCAGTGATAACCTCAGCCCGAGGATCTTGGGTCGCCAATATTAGATGAATACCCACTGCACGAGCTTTTTGAGCAATCCGAACTATTAATGCCTCGACATCTCTCGCTGCCATCATCATAAGGTCAGCCAGTTCATCTATTACTACCACAATAAAGGGCATGCCCTCATCTTTCTTTGCCTTATTATACTCACCAATGTCTCTGAAACCCTCTTCGCTAAGCGCCCTATATCTACGCTCCATTTCGGCAACGGTCCATTTCAGAGCACTAACACATTTCTCAGGCTCAGTAATCACTGGTGTTAGGAGATGCGGTATGCCATCGTAAGGTTTAAGCTCAACACGCTTAGGGTCAACTAAAATTAATTTAAGATCACTAGGACTGTTTCGAAACAAAAAGCTCGTAAGGATGGTGTTAATCATAACACTTTTACCCGCTTTCGTCTGACCAGCAACTAATAGATGTGGCATTTCACTTAAATCTTCAACAATTGCGTTACCTGAAATACCCTTACCAACAGCAATTGTTAACGGTTTTAGTGAAGTCTTCCAAGCATTAGAAGTAAAAATACTGCTAATTCGTACTGTAGATGCCTTAATATTTGGCACTTCAACGCCAACAGCTTGCTTTCCAGGTATTGGTGCTTCAATTCTGATAGCTGTTGCAGCCAAATCATAGGCTAAATTATCTGCGTAACCAGCTAACTTGCTTAATTTCACGCCATTTGATGGTTTTAAAGTGTATTGCGTTACTCTTGGACCAATGTTTGCGCCTTCCATTTCTACATTAATATTAAAATTAGCTAGTGACTCGCGAATAATATCAGCCCTACCCTTTACATCGCCAGCATCAGGTGCATTATACTGTTGATTAAGTAAATTCAAATCTGGAAATTTCCATGTTGGATCACTTTTGGCCGTCAAAGCTTCGTGATTTTCTTCAACAGTTAAAGCTTTAGCAGTATTTTTAAAATTGCCTTTTGCTCGTTTTGGTAGAGGTTCCTCAATTATAACTTCTTCAGGATTGTCTCCCTTTATCTCAAAATGAGAATCTTTTTTGAGTTTTGCCAAATCAGAATCTTCTTCACGGCCTTTAAAAAACTTACCAATTGCTAACAATATATCTGGTGAAATATTAAAGGCAAAAAAGAAAGCCAACATCGCAAAAACAAAAAGCATTATACTTGCTGGAATCTTAGTTAGGGCACTAAGAGTTAGGTTACCAATAAGAGCTCCCACATTCCCCCCAAATCCGCCACTAAAACCAATGTCTCTATCGCCAGACACAAAAGCAACATGAAGCCAAGCCGAAAACATTACTAAGAAAACCAACATACTAACATTTTTGCCCAGTGGAATTCGATTATCTTCGCTTGTAAATTTATAAATACCAAAGAATATTAAAGCAACTGGCACCATATATGCGCCCCAACCAAACAACCAATGAGCTATATTAAATAACCCCGTAGGTAATGGTCCGCCAGCACCAAATCCACCAAGAAGTGTAAAAATGGCTAGCAGTATCATTAAGATACCGCCAGCCATTGCCCAAAATGGTGATTGTTCAGCTATTTGTGTTGCTGATTTTCTAGAATGTTTTTTCTTTCTGGCCATATTTTCTTATTATATCATCCGTTTATTGAAGTTATGAATATTGCTTTTGGTCTATTTATTGCAAATTCCTAAAGTTAAACCTTATGCTTTAATCTTAACAAAAGCGAATTTATTAAAATATTTAAATTTTGGTTTGATTAAGTTATGGTAATTTGCTGACCAATATAACAGCAAAGTGCCATCAGTAATCATTACTACCATATAATGTATAACGAGCGAAATCCTTATTGTTCAGTTTTATTTTGCTCAACGCTTTGAACGGCTACTTGGCCAATACTTTCAGTAGTTGGAGTTGTGCCTTCAGGTACTGGCAATATTTCTTTTAGCTCTTCAACACCTGCACTTGTAGAAGAAGCGTCTTTCTGATCGCCAGCTAAACCCTCTGCACTTAATCCTTCGGATAGTTCTTGCTGCCGACTGTCATATTCAGCTTGACGACCTGCAGTAATCGCATCTTCCATTTTTTTGCCATCAATCTCTGGATAGCCTTGCAATCCTCTTGGTTCTAATTCTGGGTTTGTTGTTGGGTACATTTATTTTTCCTTTATTTTTAGTTAGAGTTTGTTTGTCAGTCGATGATTACATCATAACACGCTAGTGCTTTTTTGTCAATAATATTCTATGGAAAATTTATACTCTACTTTGTATTTAGCAACTTGGCGCGAAGAGCTGCAAACCGCTCTTGTTGTTCTTTTTCTAGCTGTTCGGTCGTTTTTTCTGGTGCAGATTTTGTATTACTGTTTTGTTTTTCGCTATTATTTTTATTACCACCTATTACATTAACAACAGGAATAACAATTGGTGACCGTTTTGTTTGTTCGTATAAATAGTGAGTAACATGGTCTTTTAGCTCAGCCTTAAACCTGTCTAAGTCTATTCGTTTAAAGCGCTGAGCTACAGCTCTTTTAAGTTCTTGCCGTAAACCGTTCATCAACTCTTCTGAATCACGAATATAAATAAAACCACGAGTTAGAATATCTGGACTAGTTAATAATGTGCCCGATTTTCTATCTATAGTTAATACAACCGCCACCATACCTTCGCCCGCCAATACAATCCTATCTTTGACAACAATGCTACTTACAATTTCACCTGTTTGATCTACCAGTAAACTACCGTGTGGCACTTGGCCATTTTGCTCAATTTTTTCTGAAGAAACTAATACGCTATCTCCATTATTTATTAAAGCTACATCTTCTCGTTTCCAGCCTTCTTCAATAGCAATTTCAGCATGGTATTTTCGGTATAACATTCCACCATGAACCGGAATTACATATTTTGGACGCACCAAATTTATCATTTCTCGCATTTCATCACGGCGAGCATGACCAGACACATGAAGTGGGCCACAACCATCAACTTCATGAGTAGGATGACGGAATAATTTAACACCAATTTTAGCTAAATTATTGCCAATGGCATCATAACGCAATTCATTTCCGGGAATTGGTGAAGAACTAACTAAAACCGTATCTCCAGACTTTAATTTTATATATTGATGATTACCTTCACTCATTCTTTGAAGTGCAGCATTTGGTTCACCCTGACCACCGGTGCACATTACCAATAACTGTTCATCGGGAATGCCAACTGTCTCTTTCATTGAAACAATAGTACCCTTTGGTACTTTAAGCAATCCTTGCCGAACTGCTATTTCGGCATAAGCCATCATGCTCCTACCATCTAAGGCAACCCTTCGGCCAGAGCCAACTGCTGAATTAATTATCATCTGAATACGATTCATATTACTTGAAAAAACAGCACAAAATATCCTACCAGACGCACCTGAAATTACATCTTGAAAACTTTTTTGTAAAGTTTGCTCAGTTGGCGTTCGTCCTTCAGAATATGAATAGCTACTCTCTGTTAATAATACTAAAACTCCCTCATCACCAAGTTGCTTTAAACGATTAATATCACTTGGCATTTTATCTAACGGTTCTGGGTCTAACCTAAAATCGCCAGTAGCGATTATTCGCCCAACTGGAGTTTCAATGTTTACCGAGCAAGCTTCTGGTATAGAATGAGTAATTCTTATCATTTCAACCATAAAGCTACCCACTTTCAGTTTTTCGTGATTATCCATATTCATGGTAACTGTTTGTGGAGTAAAAATTTCTGTTCCGGCAGGTACATCTTGAAAAGATTTTTCAATTATACCAATAGAATAACCAGATCCATAAATTGGTGCTGGGAATTTTGGAACAATATGTTTTAAGCCACCTATATGATCTAGGTGGCCATGCGTAATAACATAACCACGAATTTTATGTTTAATTGACTCCAAGTAGACTGGATCTACAATTTCGTAGTTAATTCCTGGTAGGTCAACTCCAAGATTATTGCCACAATCTAAAACAATTGCATCATTTTGATACTCAATTATGGCACAATTTTTTTCTCCAACATCTTCTAAGCCACCCAAAAAAGTAATCTTTAGTTTGTTGAAATCATCTGTAATTTGGTTGGCTCTAGGCTTTATTTCTGACTTTTGAGAAGCAGATGTGTAAGAGTCTAACATTTTTTGAGCATCTTCAATGCTTCGCTTATGAGCACGGATTGCCGCTCCGCGCGACATACTTCTGGTATTATTTTTACTTAACTTTTTTTGAGGACTAGAATTAGACTTATCTGCTCCTCTTTTTAAATTATTTGATTTATCTTGAATCATTATTTTTCTCCTTATTGTTTTCTTTATTAAATTGATTTATATATTCGGGTATCTTTGAAAAATCTTCCATTAAGATTTTACGCATTTTACCGTTATAAAGGGCTACTGCAGGGTGGTAAAGTGGCAAAAAAACTATTTCTTCTTGAAAACGAAGTTGGCCATGCACTTTACTAATTTGCAAATCTGGTAAGAAGCAATTCAAACTATGTCTTCCTAGTGGAATAACTAATTTTGGTTGAATTACCTCTATCTGGGCTTGCAAATATGGCAAAAAGGCTTGTTTTTCCTGCGGCAAAGGATCGCGATTATTTGGTGGACGATACTTAACTATATTTGTAATATAAACCTCACTCCGCTTAAGGTTGATTGACTCTAGCATTTCGTCTAGCAACCTACCTGATGCTCCAACAAATGGCAAACCCTGTTCATCTTCTTGCTTGCCAGGAGCTTCACCAATGAACAACAGTTGGGCATCTGAATTACCCGATTCAAACACTAACTGAGTAGCTGAAGCTTTAAGTTCTGGGCAAACATTGTTGTCTAAAATAGACTGTCTAATTGCTTCTAGGCTTTCTTTTTTGCTGTAAACCATAATTTTTTAATGAACAATTTGGTAGCTTCTATTAGATGATAAAAGCCCCAAACTAAACTGATGATTACACCACACCATTGCAACAAACTGCCACTATCTATTGCTAATAAAAATAGGTTAAAGCCAATTACCCAAATAATTACCAGCAAAACTAGGTGACCTAAAGCGGTGTCGTAAAACCGAAAAGCTTTTTGCTCTTTGGTGAGTTGTTTTTTAGCCATTTTTCTTTAACTCCAGTATAGTAAACATAGGAGCTGATCCAAATAAAAAAGATACAACCCAAAACAAAGTGCTATCAGAGCCTACTAAACTTACGAACAAGCCACTAACCATTGCTAAAACAACAGTATTTATTTTGCGTAATTTGTAGGTATCTATCTGGTTCATATTATTTCTTGGATTGTTCACGGGCAGCAGCTTTCATACTTAATTGCAACCGGCCTCTTTCATCTATCGCTACTAATTTTACTGTAACTTTATTACCCTCTGCAACTACATCGCTAGGTTTTGCAACGCGTTCTTCGGCCATTTCGCTTACATGCACCAAGCCTTCGTGACCTGGCATTATTTCAACAAACGCCCCAAAATCAAGCACACTCACCACCCGACAATCTTTATAAATGGTACCAACTTCTGGCTCTGCTGTTATTTGTTGTATCCACTGAGTAGCACCATCTATAGATTTTTTGTCTGGGCTGGCAATCATAACCGTTCCGTCATCTTTAATATCAATTTCAGCTCCAGTTTCAGCAATAATTTTGTTAATCATTTCACCACCCTTGCCAATCACATCGCGAATTTTATCTGGATTTATCTTGATAGAAATAACTCGTGGTGCGAATTTACTCATCTCAGCTGGTTGTGCAATGGTTTCTAGCATATGACTTAAAATAAATGCTCGGCCCTCTTTTGCCTGCTCTAAAGCCTGAGCCAGAACTTTTACTGGTAAACCATGAACTTTCATATCCATTTGTAGAGCAGTAATCCCTTTAGAGGTACCAGTAACTTTGAAATCCATATCTCCAGCAAAATCTTCGGCATCGGCAATATCGCTAAGTATTACTGGCGAATCACCATTCATCATTAGACCCATTGCAATACCACTTACAGGCCGTTTAAGTGGAACTCCCGCATCCATTAGTGCCAAACAGCTTGAACAAGTTGCCGCCATAGAAGTAGAACCATTTTGACTCATTATTTCACTAACACTTCTAATTGCGTAAGGAAAATCTGCTTCACTTGGCAAAACCGCCATCAAAGCTCGTTCGGCAAGAGCACTATGTCCAATTTCGCGCCTACCCGGGCTGCCTAGCCGACGGACCTCACCAACTGTATAGCCTGGTGCATTATAATGGTGCATATACCGTTTTTCTTCGTCTTTCTCCATTGTGTCAATCAATTGAGAGTAGCTTAGTGGCGCTAAAGTAACTATATTCATTGCTTGAGTTAAGCCTCGCGTAAATAGGCTTGAGCCGTGAGCTCTTGGCAAAATATTAACCTCACTAGAAAGTGGCCTAACTTCTGTTAACTGCCTTCCATCTGGGCGAATCCCCTCTTTTAATATACCCTCTCTAACATCGCCGTGAATAGCTAAAATAAAAGCATCATCATACTCTTGACGTTGCTCTTTATAGGCTTCATCACCGATTTCGGCTATAAAATGATCTTTCATGGCTTCTCTTAGTTCATTTACCAAGTTATTTCTTTCAGGATATGGCGCACGAAGCTGAGCCCCTAATCTACCCTCTAGCCAAGTTTCCACTCGTTGTTGGATGTCTTTATCGGGCAGTGCAAGCTCATATTCTTGTTCTTTAACGCCTACCTTTTGAGCTAATTCTAATTGTAGATTTACGGCAGGCTTAATAGCCTCCTGAGCAAATTCTAAAGCCTGAACCAACTCATTTTCTGTAGCTTCATTAGCCCCTGCCTCAACCATCATAATTGCATCTTTCGTGCCAGCAACGACTAAGTCTAATTTATTTTGCTCTAACTCTTTAGCACTTAAAAAGCCTACTGGCTTACCTTCTTTAAAACCAACCCTAATGCCTGCAACTGGGCCGTCAAAAGGAGCACCAGTTAACATTAAGGCAGAACTTATTGCAATCATCGCTATCATATCTGGCCGAAATGTTGGGTCTAAGCTCAAGACTGTTGCAACTGCCTGAACTTCATTACGATAACCCTTAGGCCAAAGTGGGCGAATTGGTCGATCAATCAACCGCCCAATCAAAATCGCATCTTCGCTTGGGCGCCCCTCTCGCTTAATGAATCTTGAACCACTAATTTTACCTGAAGCGTACATCTTTTCTTCATAATCAATGCTTAAAGGGAAATAATCAAACCCCTCAATTGGCTTGTCGCCAACCATTGTACTGGCCAACACTACCGTTTCGCCATAGCGCGCAATAACAGATGCCGTAGTTCTAAAGCCCACTCTACCAACCTCTAAGCTTAGTTTTTTACCACAAAAATCGGTTTCTACTTTAATTATTTTTTTACCAAGAGGATTTATAGTTTTATTCATTTAATTATACTTTCTTTTCAGGAACAAGATTCAAGTATCTCCGTAGTTGAGAAACCTGTGTCTTGCACCCGATTTAATTTATATTACCTAGAACTTTGATTCTAGATAATAGGTTTTAGCAACTACTCTAAAGCCTAAAGTCTAAAATCTAAATTTTAATGGCGCAAACCTAGCTTTTTAATTAAAGCTAAATATTCATCGCTATCTTTTTTAGCTATATAAGCTAAGTGACGCTTACGCTTCCCAACCATTTGTAGCAAGCCCCGTCTTGCCATATGATCTTTCTTATTAGTCTTAAGATGTTCTGTAATTTCTTCAATACGCTTAGTTAAGATTGCAACCTGAACAGCTGAACTTCCAGTATCTGACTTATGTTTGGCATTATCATTAATAACCGATTGTTTTTTCTCACTTGTTATCATCGCTATTTCAGATTATAACAGCTTCAGACATCATTTACAATATAAAACTTTATTTTAACCTAATAACAGAATTATATCACCCTTAACACTAAATGTCAATATATAATTTGAGAGTTGTTTTTTTACAGATTAATTCTTAGATTATTACCAGCGATTTTCTCACTTCCACCATAAGTATTCATACCGTAATCAATATTGCCGACTCCGGTATTAGTTTTTGAGAAAAACCCACCTAGATTCTTAAGCATGGTTGTTACACCAATCATAGACATTAATCCCGCCCCCACTAAACCCAAAAACTCGGTTCGGCTCATTTCTTTTTGTAGTATATCAGTTATATTTAATTTCATATATTTTCCTATGTGCTTATGCTATCATAAATATTGTAATATTGTAAATACTTATGACAACATTATCTAATCAATTATCGCAAACTGCACTAGTCTTTAATAAAACTTTAAATTTTAGATATTTAGCAGAAACTTCATCTTACAAATATAATGATGATGTCTATAACGGAAGTGTTTACAATGGTAGCATTTCTAATAACTCTAACAATGGTGGTCTAATTAACACCGGCACTATGGCTGGCTTAACTGTGGCCATTGGTGGAGTGTTAATATTTTCGGCTATTTTTGTTAAATTCTGGAAACGGCCCAACAAAAAATCTAAAAATTTAAACTAGTAAATTATCTAGTAAATTATTTTCTTCAATTTTATGAGCCATTTTTAAGCTAAACTCACCAATTGAAATCCGCTTTAAATTAGTTAAGTAAGCCCCTGTTTTAAGAGATTTACCAATATCTTCTGCTAAAGTTCTAATATATGTACCACTAGAAACGCTACATATACAACTTAAATAAGGATACTCATATTTTATAAGCTTTAACTCGTAAATATTTATCAACCTTTTTGGCATTTCTACTTTATTGCCCTTACGAGCTAATTTATAAGCTCTTTGACCGTTCACTTTAATTGCCGAAAACGTAGGAGGAATTTGTTCAACTTCACCTAAAAAGCTACTAAGCACATCTCGCATCTCTGTTAGTGTGGGGGTATTATTTGAAAAAGTTTTAATCTCGCCTTCAAGGTCTCCGGTAGTGCTAATTTCACCAAGTTTTGCCCTAAATTCATAAGACTTGTTTAATTTTAAGAATTCGTTAGCTCTTTTGGTATATTTTCCCACTAAAATAATTAATAATCCTGTTGCAAAAGGATCCAAAGTGCCAGCATGGCCAACTTTAGGTTTCTTTATGCCCAGTTGTTGCTTTATTAATCCGCGAATCTTAGCCACCACATCGTGACTTGTCCAACCCACAGGTTTATCAATTAATAAATATCCGTCCATAAGAATAAATTTACTACAAATTTAGAAATGAGGTGGCATCATTGGTGGTGGAACTGAGGGCGGTGAAGCAGTCTGGGAAGAATCATTTACAGCAGACTCAGTAGGGTGTAATTCTTCGCCTAAAGGTTGCGAATTAAGGCTTTGTAAAGGTTCGAGAGGTTGTCCTTTCAAGTTTTGTGCAGCCGATTCAACCGCTTGTCTGGCTTCGTTAAGACTATCTAATCCAGGCACATCATCTTGAGCAGATGAGTTTGTTTGACTACCACTAGGCCCATAACTTTCAGTTCTAGCTTCAAGTTCAGATATTGTCTGATTATTTTCTTTATGATTTGCTTCAAAATTTGGTTTGTTATAAGTTGGCTCATCTAAATGTGGGCTGTCTACCTGTTCTTCAATTGAAGAAAGAGTTTGAGTTGGTTTAATATCAATACCCTTGCCTGTTACATGTGTTGGCAGTTGAGTATTAGCTGAAGGAGTGCCATGCGTCAAGATTGATGGATTACTATCTGGGCTTTTACTTAATGGATCGATACTAGGGTCTAACTTATTAACTTGAGTATTAGCAGTTAGGTCGCCTCCAAGTGTTGGAGGCTCAAGTGTCATCCTGCCAGGCGAAGCTGAGCTCGAAATCTTTTCTGATTGTTTGTCTTGTAGCCCTGTTTTAAATTCGCCATTATCATCAATAAAAATTTCTCCATCTTCGTTATAATCTTCTGTTGCAGCTGGCGGTGGAAGCTCAATTGACTCTTGCTTAACTAAACTATCGTTAAAATCTTCATCCACTTCCGCATTTGTTGGTGGTTGTATATATTTACCCTTAATATTTCCTGTCTTAAATTCATTGAGATTATCCTCTACAGGCTTAAGCTTTGATGGACTAGGCAACGGTTCTGGCTCTGGATGATTAATCTCTAGCGTACCATTGCCATCATGTTGCGTTTTGGGTGGTGGTGCTAATACTACAGATTCTTCCAGTTTTGTGGCTACAAGTTGTTGATTAGCTCCAGCAGACATTAATTTAGCACTCACATTCATCGTATTTGAGGTTGTTTTTGTGTTACTAAAACGATCCGTTTCAGCCACTATACCTGTGAGTAAGGCCGTGGCTATTTGGGCGTCTAGTAAATTTGGCTGTAATGACTCCACTAAACCACTTATCATCTCAGATAAACTACTCGCTTTTGCATCATTCCAATTAAGCGCCCCTAAATCTGCCGGCTTGTTATTATTTACTGAAATTATTGTGGCATCATGTAAGATTCTGCCATGCGCCATAATCGCTTGGTCTAATTCTTCTCGGCCATGAACTCCAATAGCTACAACAACATCTACATTAAAATCGCCCAAACTAAAATTTAAATCATCTTGATTAATACTAGTTTTGTAAGGAGTAATGAAGATTTTAACAACTTTATCTTCAACTTTATACCGTAATTTGTCTGCCTTGCTTTTATCTAGCGCAATAATAAAATCCCGTAATGAATTTGTGTCTTTCTCTAATGTTTCATCTGGCTTCAAAAACTCAATTGTAGATGGCACTTCACCACTAAATACTGCAGTAGCATGTTTGCCTTGTTTATTTAAAAAGAGTGTTAACCCAATACATGACGCTAATTGATCAACCGAAGGGTTATTCTTTACTGTTATTAAAACATTATTAGTTTGTTTTAATCTGTCTACTATGCTTTGTTTTATATTTGGTTCCATAATTATTTATTATTACTTATATACATTTTTAGATTAACACAAGAAGTTTGGCTAGTCCACAACTTTATTTTTATTTTAAATACTCTAAAACTAATAGTTAATACTAATCTAAAAACCAAATCTAACTTTCTTCTTTACAAAACAGAGGTTATAGTCTATAGTTTAACAACAGTTAAAAATATTAGTATATAAAGGAAATATTTAGCAAAATGCCAATCATCAAATCAGCAAAAAAGCGCGTTAAAGTTGCTAACAAAGCTACAATTAGAAATCGCAAAACTAAAAGATCTTTAAAGAGTGCTATTAAGGCACTACAAAATAGCTTAGCTAGCGATAAAAAAGGTGCTGATAAACTTTTAGCAGATGCTCACCGCGAAATAGATAAAGCTGTCAAAAAAGGTGTTTTACATAAGAACAAAGGTGCTCGCAAAAAAGCTCGTTTAGCTTCTTTAACAAAAGAGGCTGGAGTTAAATCATCTAAAACTTCTGCTAAGAAATCCCCCGCTAAAACAGATAAGAAGCCAGCTACTAAAAAAGCAACACCTAAACCAACTAGCAAAAAATCGGCCACCAAAAAGCTTTCAGACAAAAAATAATTATTAGTTTTGCAAATTTTTATTATTTTGCTTTTTATATAAATCCACTTTCAGCTAAATAAATAGCTTAAATTTTTTATGAAAGTTGAGCTAAAAATAGCAAAATTGCCTGCTCAGAATCTGTGTACTGAGTTTTAATTGACAAATCTAGCTCACTGGCACGCATAACTAACTTTTTTAGTTTAGTAAAAATTATTCTACTAGCTAAAGATTTTGTTTTTGCTACTGAAAATTGACTTATTTTTAACTCTTTTGCGATTGTTTCTGGGCTTTTATTTCCCGAAAGTTTAACTAAAACTAATAAATGTAATTGCCAAGCTATTGCACCAATTATTAATGTTGGTTCTATTTTTTGCATTTTTAGATCAATGAAGAGTTGTTGAGTCTTGCTTAACTGCCCATTAAATGCTGTTTCTAATAACTGAAAAGTTGTTGCCTGTAATCTTTGAAATGTAAGTAAGTTTATCGTCTCCTTAGTTATGTTGGTTTGGTACAAATACAATTTATTTAACTCATTAGTTAATAAAATCTGATTCGAACCAACTCTATCAATCAAATAATTTGCGTCAATCCTATTTATATTGCCACCCAAATCTTTAACATAGTTAACTACCCAGTTTGATATATTATTTACTTTAGCCTGCTCAAACAAACTAAAATTTTTATTTTTTTGCAACAACTTATAATAATTTGCTCTTTTATCTAATTTACTAATTATAACTACCGCTGTTATAGAATCTATTGGGTCTGTATTTAAAATCTTTTCAAGTAAATCTTTATCATTAGCATTTTGAACAACAACACACTTTTGCGAAACAAGAAATGGTGGACTTTTAATAGAGTCTATTACTGCCGAAATAGAAGTTTCTTCAGCATCTAATTTCTCAACAGCTAAGTCTCCAGCTTCTTTAATTATAGGTAAAGTTAGCTTATCAACACTTGCTTTAATTAAATATTTATTATCGCCAGCAAAAAAGTAGATCATTTTTTAGTAACTAGCCTTTGTTCGCGAGGGCAAATATGTGTTCCTCTATTAGCAACTCTAATTTTAATTATTTGTTCTCCACATCGTAAACAAGGCTTGCCTTCCCTCTTAAATACATTAGCAAAATTTAAATATTCGCCTCTTTTTCCTTCGGCATTAACATAATTTCGGCTACTAGACCCTCCTTGAGAAATACTTTGATTAAGTATTTCTTTTATAGAATTGAATAATACAGTTGATTTATAATCTGAAATAGAGTTAACAACCTGAGCTGGATGTATTTTAGCTAAAAATAATGCTTCATCGGCATAAATATTGCCAATACCAGCAACTACAGTTTGGTCAAGCAATGTTGCCTTAATTTTAGAGTTAGCTCTTCGTTTAATACGCTTTATGAATTTTCTGGCATTAAAATCTTTACTTAATGGTTCGGGGCCAACTTTTTTCATAAATTCTATATTTGGTACTTCTGCTGTTGGCAATAACCTTATCCAGCCAAACTTTCTCTGATCATTAAAGAACAATTTTGAGCCGTCTGCAAAATCAAAAATTACTCTAGTAGATTTATCTGGCAGTTGATTAATTAAACTATCATTTGGGTGCCCGCCACCCCACTGACTTTCATTCCCAACAAAAACAAGTTGGCCAGTCATTTTAAGATGAATAACTAAAGTGTAATTTGTACTCAGCTCAATCATTAACACTTTGGCTCGCCGCTTCACCTCCGTAACTGTTGCACCAATTAAAAATTTATCAACATCAGCTTTAGTGTTTGGAAAACCTTTTGGCCAATCAAACTTTATTGATGATACAACTCGTCCGGTCAAAAATTTCTGCAAACCACGCTTTACTGTTTCAACCTCTGGTAATTCTGGCATACTATTATTGTACAGCGTATACTTAACAAATTCAGTTTACAAATAATTATTACTACACTGCCTTAAAGTACCAAATAAGCATTTTACTAAGAAACTATGGTTTCATCTTGTTGAAATACCTTATAATAGATGAAGAAAAAAGCTAAAATTGCTATATACTAAAGTAAATGGCAGACACAATTGGCGATTTATTGAAAAAACGAGGCTCTAGTAGTGAGCCAGAAGATTTTTTAATTATTCGAAAATATATTCAAGATAGATTTGATATAACTCCCAAGCTCAGTATTGCAAAAAATGGTATTAAAATTGGAGTCCCAAATGCTTCAATAGCAACTAATTTGCGATTCGAGCTTTATGATTTAAGCCATAAGTTAAAATCTAAACTCCGCCTAACTATTGTTATCATTAAGTAAAATTTTGTAATATTTTTACTTTTAAACAGTTTATCTATTAAAAATATTTGAAGTAAAACTAGCTAACAATATATTTTAAAGTTCACCCCAAGTTTTACCTATTGTAGTATCTACGGTTAACTTGACTGGTAATTTGTAAATATTCTCCATAATCAATGTTAAAGTTTTCGCTACTTTTTTTGCTTTCTTTTCGGGGCATTCAACTAAAATTGAGTCGTGAATTTGCAATAACTGCTTACAGTCATCATCAAGTTTTTTATCCACCTCAATCATAGCCATTTTCATTAAATCTGCTTCCGTTCCCTGAATTGGCATATTCATAGCTGCTCGTTCTGCCGATGACCTAATCATAAAATTACTAGATCTAACATCAGGCATTAAACGACGACGCCCAAATAAAGTCTCAACATAACCATCTTCTCTTGCCTTAACTTTAAGGCCTTCTAAATACTTTAAAAGAGGTTGCCTTAATTCAAAGTATTTATTTATAAATGTTATTGCTTGTTCTCGTGTCATACTTGTTGCCTCACTTAAACCATGCGGACTCATGCCATACAAAATTCCAAAATTAATTACTTTTGCATCTCTTCGCATATTTTTAGTTACATCCTCTGGTAAACGCCCGCTGATTTGTGAAGCGGTAATTGTATGAATATCAGCACCCTCATTGAACATATCTATCATCGCTTTGTCTTTCGCTAAAACGGCTGCTAACCGTAATTCAAACTGAGAATAATCTGCACTAACAAAAACTTTACCCTCGCCCGCTACAAATGCTTCCCGAATTCGCCTTCCAAGTTCTGTTCTAACTGGAATATTTTGTAAATTTGGATCACTAGAACTCAAACGACCAGTTTGAGCCACTGTTAAACTAAAGGTTGTGTGAAGTCTATTATTCTCATCTACCATTGTTGGCAATGTATCAACATAAGTATTCTTAAGTTTGGTGTATTCACGATATTTTGAAATTAAATCAATTATTTTGTGCTTATCTCGTAATTTTGTAAGCTCACTTGCAGCTGTTGAAAACCCTGTTTTACCTTTTTTAATGCCTATTGTTGGCAAACCCAAATCTTTAAATAGCACATCGGCCAGTTGGTTAGGGCTACTAATATTAAACTCTTTGTTAGCCATACCATAAATAGTTTGTACAATATCAGAAATTTGGTCTTCAAGTTCTACCGCAAAAGTCTCTAAATACTTAATATCAAGTTCAATTCCTTCATATTCCATTCGGGCTAGCACAGGAATAACAGGCCATTCAATTGATTTTGCTAATTGAAAAGTTTTAGGTAGCCCTTTCAGTTGTTTAAGCTGAAAATCATAAAGGAGCCAAATACTCTTCGTAATTTCTCCGGCTCGCTCAACAAATTCATCATTAGAAAGGTTGTCTAACCTTGTGTTAAATCCTAAATCTGCCTCAATCAACTCACTCAAGCTATGTTCTCGGCGTAAGCTATTAATCAAAAAAGTACCAACTTCTACATCGTGCTCTATCTTATTCAAATTTATACCTAGCCCAAGTAATGCTTTTAAGGCTGTCTTAACATCGTATCCAACTAAAGACGGTAAATTTTTAAGTAAATGAACAACTTTACTATTAGTTATTTTATTAAGCTCTAGGGTGTATACAGTATTTTTGTTTGGGCTTATTAAAATTATTGATGGCTTTTGCCCATTCTTGCCTAAAACACGAATCTTTATAACAACTCGTTTAAGACCACTTAAATCTAGTTTATTTAATTTTTCGTCACTATTTATTATGTGGTTAGTAACACCAGTTAAAGCATGTGTTTCTTCTGGAGCAATTTCGCTATTCCAAATGGTAGTACTTACTCTGAGCAAAGATTTAAATTCTAGTTTTTGAAGTACATCTCTAACTCGTTTTGGGTTGCATTTACTGCCATCTACTTCGCTCAAATTTAGTTTAATTGGTGCATCTACCCAAATTTTAGCAAGCTCTTTACTCATATAAGCTAAATCTTTGCCGGCTATTAATTTTTTACGCACAACTTCTCTTTGAAGGTCAATATTATCATAAATTCCGTCTAAAGTTTTATATTCTTTGAGCAAATTAATAGCACTTTTTTCACCAATTCCTGGCACGCCCGGAATATTATCGGAACTATCCCCTTTTAATGCTTTTAAATCTAAAAACTGGTTTGGCTCAATATTATACTTTTCTACAAAACTTGCAGGATCAAAAAGCTCAATATGGCTTAGACCTTTTTTTAACGCATAAACTTTTACCTTCTCATTAATAAGCTGGAGCATATCAAGATCGCTAGTTATAAGCATTGTCTCAATATCTTTGGCAGATGCCTGAACTGCCAAAGCTCCCATAATATCATCTGCCTCATAATCATCAAGCTCATAAAGTGGCCAACCAAACGCTTCTAAAAGTTCGTGCAAAATCGGTACTTGCTCATAAAAATCGGCTGGGGCTGGCTTGCGCCCCGCTTTATATTCAGGATAAATTTCAAGCCTTTTTCTGATATTAGTTTTAGGCTTATCCCAAGCTACACACACATAATCTGGTTGTAGTTTTTTAATTACCTCCAAAGCCATAGAAGCAAAGCCAAACACCCCACCGGTTGGAATACCGTCTTTAGTGCTAAGGTTTGGCATAGCGTAGTAACCCCTGTAAAATATACTTTTTCCATCAATTATGGCTAACTTCTTAGGACTATTTTTTGATACCATATTTTACAGTATACGCTAAATCTGTTTTATACTAAGATTAAGCATTATGGATCAATCTAAAAATAACAATTATTACCAACAAGAAACTGAGCAAGTTTTTAAGCAATTCCAAACAAGTAAAGAAGGATTAGATGATGTAATTGCAACTCAGCGAATTAAAACTTATGGCTTTAACACTCTAGCTGAAATCCGTAAAGAGCCTATGTTTATTCGGTATTTGAAGCAATTTAAAGATTTTATGATAATTCTGCTTTTTGTAAGTAGCATAATTTCTTTTTATTTAGGAGATAAAAGAACTGCTTTCGTACTTTTGGTGCTGATTGCGTTCAATACCATAATTAGTTTTACTCAAGAATTCAAAGCCGAAAAAATTATGGAATCTCTAATCAGTTTAGTGGTCCCAGAAGCTAAGGTTAAACGAAATAATAAACTTGAGCTCGTTGCATCTAGCAATATTGTACCTGGAGATATTATTTATGTTGAAGAGGGCGATTCCGTACCAGCCGATATTAGAATATTTGAAGAATCAGAATTATCATCTAATGATTTTGCATTAACTGGCGAATCTAACCCTTCTCGGAAATTTACTCACGCTATCAAAGTTAATACTACTTTGGGTAGACGTAATAATATTTGTTTTATGGGAACAACAATAGCCACAGGTCATGGTTATGGCATAGTAATAGCAACTGGTATGCAAACTGAACTTGGCAGAATAGCCAATCTTAGCCAAGACACTTCATCAGACTTAAGCCCACTTCAAAAAGAAATTAATAATATTGCTAAGCGCGTAACGCAAGGTACGGTTATTCTTTGCGCAATATTATTACCAATTGCAATCGAGGCTAATTTATCTTTAAAAGATGCTTTTTTGTTCGCAATTGGAATTGCCAGCTCTATAATTCCACAAGGGTTGCCAGCAGAAATTAACACCTCATTATCTCAAGCAGCCAATAAACTAGCTAGAGCTAGAGCGTTAGTTAAAAAATTATCTGCCGTTGAGACATTAGGCGCAACTAGTATTATTTGTACCGACAAAACTGGCACGCTTACCAAAAATCAAATGACCGTTGAACAAATAATTGTTGGGAACGAAACCTTTACCGTAAGTGGTACAGGCTATGAAACTAACGGAGCAATTAAGAAAAACGGCAAAAATATTGACGATGCAGAGCTTGAAAAACTTAAGTTATTTGTAGTAGCCGGAGCCTCTGCAAGTAATGCAGAAGTTGAAGCACCAGATGAGCAACATGCTAATTGGTACGCAATTGGCGACCCCACCGAAGCTTCATTAATTACATTAGCTCACAAAGCTAAAATCGATACTACAAAACTCAACCAAGATTCTCCTGAACTTAAAGAATTCTCGTTTGATTCTGGCAGAAAAAGAATGTCTTCAATAAGAAAATGGGGCGAAAAAGGTGAACTTCATGTTTTTGCAAAAGGTGCCCCCGAAAGTATTTTAGAGCGTTGCCAAAGCATTATGATAAATGGCAGTGTCAGAAAAC
>CAZRVM010000002.1:20361-31834 GCA_964603625.1 uncultured Candidatus Saccharibacteria bacterium | reverse complement strand
GAAAGTATTTTAGAGCGTTGCCAAAGCATTATGATAAATGGCAGTGTCAGAAAACTAACCTCAAATGATAAACAAAATATCCTAAAAACAGCAGAAAATCTTGCAGAAAATGCTATGCGCAACCTAGCAATCGCTTACAAGATAATTCCAAATAGCACAAATTTAGAGAACTTTACAATGGATAATGCTGAATCTGAACTAATTTACTTAGGATTTGCATCAATGATAGACCCTCTAAGAGATGAAGTACCAGAAGCTATGCAAAATGCTCACAATGCTCATATCTCTGTTTCAATTATAACTGGCGATAACGCAATTACTGCTCAAGCCATTGCACTTAAAGCTGGACTTGCCAAAGATAAATCTAGTATTAAATTAGTACAAGGAGAAGAAGTCTTAGCTCTAACCGATGAAGCAATTATAGATATGACCGCTAAAGGAAGTGTTATTTTCTCTAGGGTAAGCCCTGAAGATAAACTAAGAATTGTAGGCCTCATTAAAGAAAGTGGCCGAGTTGTAGCTGTAACGGGTGATGGTATAAACGACGCCCCCGCCCTCAAGCGAGCTGATATTGGCGTAGCCATGGGTAAAACTGGTACTGATGTTGCTAAACAATCGGCTGATATTGTACTGCTAGACGATAGCTTTCATACTTTAGTAGGAGCAGTGCAACAAGGTAGAATTGTTTACCAAAACATTAAAAAAGGTGCTCTAAGTTGTTTTACATCAAACTCAGCTGAATTAGTTGTTAATTTAACAAGTCTAGCGGCAACTAGCCTACTTGGCGTACCGCTAGCCTTAACAGTTATGCAAATTCTAGCAATAGACCTAATAGCCGAGCTCTTCCCGATAGCTGCCTTAGGATGGGATAAGGCAGACCGGGAACTCATGAGTGAACAGCCCCGCAACCCCAAACTGCATATCCTAGACAAATCAAACCTCATAGATTTACTAATGTGTGGCCTAATAATTGGAGGCTTTGCATTTTTGAACTATGTTTGGTTCTTTGCCAGACACGGTGTAGATATACATAGCGTAGTAAGCGGAAGCCCAATACATATGCAAGCTACTGCACTAACTTATTTAACAATCGTACTTTGCCAACTTGGAAATATAATTCAACGCCGAAGTCAGCATGGAATTTTTGCCAAATATCAATTCCATAACAAACAGTTTTGGCTTGCAATTGGCGTTTCGTTATTCTGTGTTGTAAACATCATATATAACCCTTGGATAGCACCTTATTTTGGGTCTGCAAGCTTAACAGTAACTGACTGGCTATTTGCTATTGGGGCAACTACATTCTTTTTAACTATCCGAGAATTACAGCGATTACAAAACTTTAAACACCAAACAACTAAAGCTTAATCTTCGGTCTCAATATACTTATCTGTTAACTCTTTTACCTTTTCTTTAGCAACTTTTGGTGCTTGTTTAATTTTGGGAACTACAGCTTTTGTGGCTGGTTTCACATTTTTTACCCCAGATGAAACTTTTTTTGTAGTACGCACAGTAACCCTAGCAGTCCCTTTAGCTGTATTTTTAATTACTTGTCTAATAATTCTTTGTCTACGAGGAATTAGGTCTTTTTGATAAATTATTTCTGGATTCTTTTCAATTTTTTTTGCAATCCAATCATCCATACTTATGGTTGTTCTTATTGCAACTTGGTATCTTTCTGGAATAAATTTTATACCCCTTAGAGCCTCTGCTTGCCATTTTTTATATCTGCTAAGTTGAAATTGAATAAATTTTTTGTAACTTTCTGTGTTCAATTTAATTGTTTCTTCTTTTAAATCTTCTAAGTTATACTTTTTAAGTTCATCGGTCGGAAAATAGC
Source organism: uncultured Candidatus Saccharibacteria bacterium (assembly GCA_964603625.1). Taxonomy (GTDB): domain Bacteria; phylum Patescibacteriota; class Saccharimonadia; order Saccharimonadales; family JAGQNJ01; genus HK-STAS-PATE-36. The sequence goes on along the minus strand of CAZRVM010000002.1, from coordinate 29,994 downwards.
ATTTATCTCTAAGGCTATCCTCTGCTATGTGATTTATAAAATTAATCCAAGCTGTAGCTCTACTCTGAGCTTCAACATATTTATTTACTTCTTCTGGCAAATCTAATATTTTGGCAATCATTAAACCAATAACTTCAGCCGTCCCACTAACATATTTTAAAACTTGATCTAAATTATTATAAAAATCATTCTCTTTATCTTTTTCTAATGTTTTAAAATAGGTCTCTACCCAAGTTTGATCAAATTTATACTTATACTGCAAGTGAACTATATTTTTTATAATTCTAGTATCTGTATCATCCCAGCTGTGTGAAATTGTTTCAAATGTATGGTCTGAAACGGCATTTTCATATAATTTTACAAGCTTAAAAAAAATTTTGTGTAAATCCTTATTCTTAGAGTAATCTCTTGTTAAGTTTAAAAAACCGTATAGTTTAGAAACATCTTCTCTAGCTGATTTTGGTAAAAATCTACTACTAAAATAATACGCTTGGTTATTATCCCTAAATAATTTTTGATCTATATCTATGTCCATAATATCTAGTATATAGGACTTTGGCACTTTTTTCTTCATATACAGATAAAGAGCTTTTTATGTGATTAAATTATTGTTTCTTTTTTTAGTAAGATATTTGTTTAGAAACTTTTAGAAAAAATATTGTTATAACCATTAAAAGAACCTAAGATGTTTGGCTGATAAATGCTATAAGTCCTACATAATCTGCAAAACAATTTCTATAAAATTAAACATATTGAAATTATTAAGATTTACGATTTACTAAAGACTGAACCAAACCAATCAAAAATTCCTTTGTACCGCTCGGCCAGCTAAGATCCTGATTATTTAATGACTCAATAGCTAATTTCACGCATTTATTAGCTTCTTTTTTAGCAAAATTATAAGCCCCAGACTCAACTAAGATATCTTTACATCTATTAAATTCAGTTTGCGTAATATTCTTATTGCCTAGCATTTGAATAAGAAAATTCTTATCGGCATTATCAGCATTATCTAGCGCATTCACAACCAACATTGTGCGCTTGCCCTCTCTTATATCGTCCATCGAACTTTTACCACTTTCTTGCTCACTTGCAAAAATACCCAAAATATCATCTGTAATTTGAAATGCCCTGCCTGCATTCAAGCAATAATCTCGTACTGCATCTGTAGCTGAGCAATCTGCACCAGCCAGAACCATCCCAAAAGTTAATGGGTTCAAGAAGGTGTAATAAGCTGTTTTCCACTCCAACACTCTATCAACATCTTGCATTGTGGTTTTGCTACTAACTTCGTTCATAATATCGTTAGTTTGCCCATGAGATGTTACAACAATCGACTGATTTAATATACTAAGTGCTTTAATTTTTAAGTTCTCTGCAACATCTAAGTTGGCTAAAATAACCTGTGCTGAATGGTTTCCAATACCCATTGCATTTAGTGCCAGCGATATTCCAAAATGCCCACCATCACCAGACAAATAATTTTTTTGATGATAGTTTTGTAATTCTTTATGAACGGTTGACCCACCTCGTCGTATCAAACTGTTATCTTGAATATCGTCCATAATCAGAATATATGTGTGAATCATTTCAATAGCTCGTGCAGCTTGAGTTATCATTTGATTATTTGTTCCACCCATCATTTCATAGCCAACCATAGTTAGTGCGCCACGAATTCGCTTACCGCCTCGAGCCAGCAAATTTAAATAAGCGTCAGTGGCAACTCGAGATTTTACACCGTAATTAACTAGAGTTTCATGCTGTATTTTTTTTGAATACTTTTCAATATCATCATCTATTAGCTTTTTGTATTCACCAAGTTTTTCATTAAAAAACTCCGCCTTTTTTTGAGTTTGCAAATATATTTTAGTCACTACAACACCAAGTATACACTAAATAAACTAAGTTAAACGATCACGTACATGAGTTAAATAATAGGATGACTACTCGGCATCTATTGAATAGTATATTAGCAACTCGATACTGTTAATAGTCTCGTACAATACAGAACCACACGCAATCACCATCACAAAACTCAATCATAGCTAACGCCTTTTTACAAATCTGGAAATTACTTAGTACAACCCATAAATCAATGCCCATTACAAAGACCTGTAACATAGTGTAAAATAAAGTCTTATGGAAAAGAAAATTATAGCAATAGTAGGTATGCCTGGCGCTGGGAAAAGCTTATGCGTTGAATTTTTAACCGAACATAAGATCCCTTCAATATACTTCGGCGGAATTACCATAGATGAGATTAAGTCACGTGGACTAGATGTCACAGAAGCAAATGAAAAAATGATACGTGAAGAAATCCGTAAAAAAGAAGGTAAAGCAGCTTATGCAAAACGAATGATTACAAAAATTAACGCCTTGTTTGAAGCTGGCAACGACATTGTGGTAGCCGACGGCTTATATAGTTGGACCGAGTATAAACTATTTAAGCAACATTTCGATAAAAATGCACTTATAATTGCAATCATAGCTTTCCGTAAACTACGCCATGAACGTTTATCAAAACGTCCTTTTAGACCACTCACAGAGGAAGAAGTAACTTCACGCGAATATGCTGAGATTGAAAACCTTGAAAAAGGTGGTCCGATAGCAAATGCGGATTACACAATTCTGAACAATTCTACACCAAAAGAACTACTAAAACAATTAAAGCTTATCCTCTCTGAAGAGCATATTGATATCACATGAATCCTTGCCACTACGAGGCAATCCTGCAATTCCAACAATCTTCATTTATTACTCTTCTTGCGTTTAATATAAATATACGGCAATACAATTAATGCCACTAAAATACTTGGAAGCATAATAAACAAAATTAATTTAAGAAACTGCATAATTATTTTATGTAATCGTGTAATTTCTTAGAATCTTTATGCTTTCGCAACTTTGCTAAGGCTTTTGCTTCTATTTGGCGAATTCGTTCACGAGTCACATTAAACTCCTGACCAACTTCCTCTAAGGTATGTGACCGCCCATCTTCTAAGCCAAACCGTAACTTTAAAATCTTTTGTTCTCTTTCAGATAACGCCCCAAGCATATCTTTTACATGCTCTTTTAGTAACTGCCCAGTGGCAGAATCTTCGGGGCTAATTGTATCTTCGTCTTCAATAAAATCTCCCAATACGCTGTCGTCTTCATCATCTCGCACACTAGCGTCTAATGAGCTAATGTCTTGTTTGATTTTCATAATATGTTCAACTTTATCTACATCAATTTCCATAGCTTTTGCAATTTCTTCATTGGTTGGCTCACGGTTCAATTCTTGAGTAAGCCTGCGTTGAGTGCGCAGAAGTTTATTAATTGTTTCTACCATATGCACCGGAATCCTAATTGTACGCGCTTGGTCAGCTATAGCTCTAGTTATTGCTTGGCGAATCCACCATGTTGCATATGTGCTGAACTTAAATCCTTTATCAGGGTCAAATTTCTCTACTGCCCGAAGTAAGCCAGTATTGCCTTCTTGTATTAAATCTAGCAAGTCTAAGCCACGACCAACATACCTTTTCGCAATTGAAACCACTAATCGCATATTGGCTTCAGCCATCTTATCTTTAGCGCGTTTATCACCAGCAACTACCTTATATGCTAACTCTAGCTCTTCGTCCGATTTAAGCAAAGGCGTCTTACCAATTTCTCGTAAATATAATCGAACAGAGTCGTCTGAAATATCATCAACAAATATTTGATTTTCAACAACTGCCTCGTCATCATCCACCACCCATTCATCTGAAAAGTTTTCAATATTAGGCTCTGTCTGCTCAATAATTTCTACTTCAGCATCAACTAACTCATTATGTAATTTTTCTAATAAGTCTAAGTTCTCAGGCACATCAGGTATTGCTTTAAAAATATCTTTTTGTTCTATCTTGCCATCTTTTTTTGCGGTTTCAAGTATTTTTTGTTTCACTTTTTCTAAATTTTTTAGCTCTTTGTCATTTCCCATTAATTGTCTCCTTCGAAATCTTAAGTAATTGATCTAGCTCTTTTACGATTTGCAATAGCTTGGTTGTTTCAGCTTCATTTTTATCTACTTGAAATTGCTCAATCACCAATTGCTTTTGCTCTTTTACAAAATATTCTATAACCCGCACCTGCAACCGAGTGGCTTCATACTGAAGCTCAATAAACTCGAGGTTGGCATAGAGTTCTTCATATAATAATAAGATAACTTTACCATAATCAACCAAATTTTGCACATCTTTTATTTTTTCTAAAATTTCACTAGGCTTTTCTTGAGAATGCTTTTTTAGCAAATCAAACATCATTTTTCTGTCATTATTATGAAACATCCTTGATTCAGCCACATTCATATACAATCGTAAACTAGGCTGAGCTAACATTAAGCAAAGATACTGATTTTCAACTTTAGCAATATCTGCATCCATTTTAGAAACTCTTAGCTCTGTTTTAGGTTTTTTGTAAACTTTTTTATTCACAATATTATCTTGTCTTAAAACTGCTTCTTTACTAACGCCAAGTTTTTCGGCCACTATTATCTGATAATGCTCTTTTTCAACTGAGTTGGTTAACCTACTTATGACTGGTAAAATTTTTTTTGAGTAAGTTTTTTTATTAACTCCAGAATTTAAATCTATATTTTTAGCATAAAATTCAATTAGCCAATCTATGGCATATGTTACTTTTAGGATAGTTTTTTGCCAAGCAACTTTATCTATTTTAATAAGCTCGTCAGGGTCTTTACCGTTCGTAATAGCGATTACTCCTAGTTTTATATCCATACCCATTGCTAAAATAATAGTTCTTTCAATTGCATTTTGCCCCGCATTATCAGCATCAAAACAAAGCCTGATATCACTACTAAACTTACTTATTTCTTTTAATTGTTGGCTAGTTGAAGCAGTTCCGGCAGTGGCAACTACATTTCTAACACCAGCCTGATGACTGGCAATAACATCCATATTGCCCTCAACTACAACTGCAAAATCAGCCTTCCTAATAGAATCTTTAGCTTGGCTCAAACCAAACACATGCCGACTTTTATCATAAAGCATAGTTGCGGGTGTATTAATGTATTTTGGAACTTTTGGATCATCTTTAATGATTCTGGCCGTAAAACCGATGACCCTGCCCTGACCATCCATTAAAGCAATCGTCATTCTGCCCCTAAACATATCTCTCAAAGTTCCATTAAAAGTATTTCCGAGTCCGGCTTTTTTAATTTCTTCTCCAGAATAACCCTTATTTAAAAGAAATTTAGACAAAATCTGCCCACCTTCTGGAGCATAGCCCACTTTAAATTCAACAATTGTTTCTTTTGTTAATGCACGGTCTTTTAAAACATACTCCAAAACAGCTTTGTTATTTTTTAATTGTAATTGATAAAATTTTGCTGATAATTCTAAAATCTCATATATACGGTCTTTTATTTTAGAATTCTTTTCATAATTTTTACCCCTATATTGGGCAAGATCAACTCCAGCCTTACGAGCCAATAACTCTAACGCACCTTTAAAATCTAACCCTTCCATTTCCATAACAAAGCTAAAAAGATTACCACCTTTACCTGAACTAAAGTCATGCCAAATTTGTTTTTCTGGACTAACCATAAAACTTGGAGTCTTTTCTGCCCCAAACGGGCTAAGGCCCCGAAAATTTCGACCAGCTCGTTTAAGCTCAACATATTCGCCAATTACATCTTCAATAGCAAGGCGTTGCTTAATGTCATCTACCGCATCCATATTATAAGAATATAGATTTTATAAATTTTAAGCTAGCACATCCAATATAAAAGTATGCTACAACACAAATTCCTCACCTAGAAGTTCCTATTAAAAATACCTACTTCTAAATTCTAGTCTATTGACTCACCGTTTGTTGATTCATCAAAAATAGTTACGGGTAGCTCGTCTGTCAACATATGCGTTTCATCTGCTTCGGAAAGTTCTAAGGCAACCCAATTATCCATTTGAACTTGGGTTGGTGAAACAACTGTGTCGTCTGCATCAATGTCTTGTTTAATTTTTATTTTTACCATTTTTGTTAATCCTTTTTATTTCTTATTAACACCTTAATATTAGCATACAAACTGTTATTTGTCAACAACTTTAGCTAGTGTTACTGCTTATACTTTGTTATTATTATACAAATGCAACCAAACAATTCTAATCCATCTCCTCAACCACCAAGTCAATTCAACTCTAATGACTATGACTTTATTTTAAAATCAAATGCGCCTAAAAAAACATTTTTAATTGGAGGCTCTCAAACCAAAACAATCATTATTTTCTTAAGTGTTGTCTTTTTATTAATTGGAGTTGTCTTGATTGGCATAACAATGTTTAGCAATAATAACAACCCTAATGAACCCCTAGTAAAAATTACCCAACAACAAAATGAAATAATTAGAATTGCTAATAGCTCAAATGGTAAAGTCAGAAGCTCTGAAGCTAAGCAACTCGCTACTAACTCAAGCTTAGTTATAACAACCGATCAAAAAGCTCTAATTGCTTATTTAGCCAAACAAAAGCGTAAAGTTAGCCAAAAAGAACTTATTTTAACTAGAAATAAAAAAACAGATAGTTTACTAACTGAAGCAGATAAAAATGACCGTTACGACGAAACATTCTTGCAAATAATGTATGAGTTATTAAATGAGTATCAAAAATCTTTAACAGCAAGTTACAATAATGTAGGTAAAAATGGCCAAGAAATTTTAAAGCAAAGTTTTAATAATGTTACACTGATAATTTCCGATAAACCTCAAAAACAATGACATCACGACCAGATTTTACAACTCCAGAGTGGCAAACTCTACAGACTGCTGTTATTAGCACTATTTACTACTTAACACTGAGTAATCCTAATTTTATTGAAGATTTTGTTGATAAACATATTGCCAATAAGGCACTAGACCAATACAAAGATCAAACTCAATCAGTATTTATAAATGATCTAGTAAATTTAAAACACTACAAATGGCAAATTCCCAAATATGGTCGCCAAGACGCAAGCGCATTAGAGCCAACTGTTGTTCAATCTATAAATGAGGCAATCACAAAACTTAACCAGCACGATCAAACAGTATTGCCACTTTTTAAGAATCTTATCTTAGCCTTAGCGCATAAAATTGCTGTCTATAACAATGCCAGCACCCAAGAAAACTATCACTACAATAAAATTGTCGAAATATTTAATAATAATGAATTGACTAAGAATGACGAACTTTATACTGCTAAATTACTTTGTTTTCAACTTAATTAATCAGATTTTTTAACTTTAGCCACTAAATTGTACGAATGTCTAATAAAACCCTGAATATCTTCCCAAGATAGCTGCCCGCTTAAAACTATGGTATTCCAATGTTTTTTATTAAGATGATATCCGGGCATTACTGACTCATATTTTTCTCTTAGAACTTCCGATAATTTTGGATCACATTTTAGACTAATCCTAATTGGCTTCTTGCTTTCACTAATAAGTGCAAACATTTTTCCGCCTGTTTTATAAACTGCCACTCCTTCGCCAAAAGGATAGTCAAGCATGGTATTTGGCATTGATAGAATATATTTTTCTACGGTTTTATGATCCATCATACTGCTTAAACCAATCAATGTAATATTGCAGTTCGGCAATAGAGCCTTTTATGTCATCAAACGCTCTATGTATTTCTGGTTTTTTAAGCTCCGTATTAAATTTTCCTTGCATTAAAACTTTCCAGGCACTTACATCAAGCATCCTATAATGCAGTTTAGTTTCTAAGTTTTTCATCCATTGTTTAATAAATAATCTATCGTTATAAATTGAGTTCCCTGCTAAAACTACTGGTTCATTATTAAAGTTTTTGTTAATTATTTTAATTATTTCTTTTTCGGCTACAGCTAATTCTTTTCCGGATTCTAAATTATTAACAAACATATCACGGTTTTTTGGATAATCTTGCCACCAACTGTTTGCTTGAATTCTATTAACTACGGTCGCTTTTGGGTGTCTAATATTAGTTTGGTATGTATCCAAAATATCAAAATTAAAATCTGTAACAATTAAAGCAATTTCTAAAATTAAATCTTTTTGGGGTTCTAGCCCAGTCATCTCTAAATCTAGCCATAATAATTTAGTTGGTTTACTTTTTTTATTAATCATCTTGTTAATTATACTCTAGTAAACAAATATTCGGTTACCTACTACTAGTTACTATTTTTTCTTTTGATCTAGTTTATCTAGCTTTAGCCATTTAAATGTAAAGTAGATTACTGCAGTAATAATAATGAAATTTAAAATGGCCGATGCAAAAGCACCCCACAAAAAAGTTGCCGACCGCGTGCCGATCTGCATATAGAATGATTGTTGGCTCAAGCCCTGACCACCTCCAAATATTAAGCCAAGCATAGGATCTATAAAGCTACGAGACAATTGGTCTACTAACTCTCTGGTCTGTGCACCAATTACAAAGCCAATAGCTAAACCAACTACGCCTTGATTACGAATAAAGTCAACAAAACCTCCAAGTTCAGAATATGCTTTAACAGTTGCTTTATTTTTGATATTTTTTGCAACTTTTTTGCTATTACTAGCAATAACTTTTGCCATTACTAACTCCTAAATTAAGTAATGGCAAGAATAACACCAATTGCCGCCATAGTCAATAGGTCGCCAACTGCCGTAACCGCAAATAAAGCAAACGGCCTTTGCTCATATAATTTATGCATACCATTATTAGTTAGCATAAATCCAAATCCAATCAATAAACCAATCAACAATCCGTTCCATGCACCATTTATATGAAGTACATCTATAAGAATAGCTGTTGCTGCACTGCTAATAAAGACAGTGCAAAAAACTATAATTAACACCAAGTCTACTTCTGGCTTTTGTATATCTTTTTTCTTTAAATTTGTGGCTTTTCGCCAGACCTGACCAAAAAATTTGTCTGAATACCAAACAGCGTTAATTAGTATTCCAACAGATGAGGCAACCAAAACTGCCACCCAGTTAAGTTGATAAATGTAGTCGAATAAAATATCCATTATTTATTCTCTCCTTGATTATATTTATGCTTATAAGTATATCAGATTTATTTTTTAAATTACATAGAATCAACTGTTGGAATTCCTAAAATACTTAAACCAGATTCTAACTGGTTTTTAAACAGATGTAACAAATAAATTCTTTGGTTCTGTCTTTCATGGCCTAAAACTCGATTTTTCTCATAAAAACGATTAAATTCTTGCGTAACTTCGAATAAATAATTTGCTAATAAATGTGGTGAAAGTTCATTAATTGCATTTTGCAAAACATCATTATAATGGCTCAACTTCCAAAGAAAACGACGTTCAGACTCATCAAATTCACCATCTGTCTGGCCATTAGTCTTAGCTTTTTCTAATATGGAGCGAACTCTAACAAACGAATATAGTAGATATGGCCCGGTATTACCCTGTAAATTTGTTGCTTCTTTTATATCAAAAATAACATCACTCCCAATTTTAACTTTGAGAAATTGGTACCTAATAGTTGCTAAGATTACAGCTTCTACCACACCAGACTGGAACTGTTTTAAGGCATTGCTTACTTGTTCAAATAGCCAACTAACTTCTAGTACATCACCGGTTCTAGAGCTCATTTTTCCGGTAGAAAGCTTAACGGTTCCTGTTGCAA
>CAZRVM010000002.1:7842-20261 GCA_964603625.1 uncultured Candidatus Saccharibacteria bacterium | reverse complement strand
CCTAATCGTTTTACCAGTGAATTAATCTGACTAAAACTCCATTCTTTACAGATTTCATATACTTGTTTATAAATTGGATCAACCGGCACAAAAGATTGTTCGGCCAGTTTAATTATTTCTGCTTGAGACTGAGAGCTGTTTTTATAGGCATTGACTCCACTTGCATACATTTCAGACATAAAACTATTTCTCTGAGATTCTTCAATAGTACTCAATTTATCGATGTCGCCATTAATAAATTGCAAAATACTATACATACTACAGCCTACATGTTTGCCAACATCGCCATGATAGCTAACTCTTTCAACTTTTGTGTACTTTTCTTGTAATAAATTTGCTATGGTATCGGCAATTACAGCATTAAAAGCATGGCCAATATGCATTGCTTTAAAAGGGTTCGGATTATTAGTCTCAATAACTATAGTTTGTTTTTCGTCTTTGGCCAAACTACTATCATCACTTAAGCTTTTCTGCAAAACTGTATCAGTCACTCGAATATTAATAAAGCCTGGCTTGACTACGGAAATAGATTTAATTTCTGGTAGGCTTTCTATATTTTTTATAATTTCATCTGCAATAGCTAGTGGATTTTTGCTTAACTGTTTTGCCAGTTGCATAGCAATATTAGTAGAGAAATCACCAAAAACATAATCAGGCCGCGTTAATGAAACTTCTAGAGTTAAACCATATAATTCTCTCACCGATTGTTCTAATAGTTCATTTAGTTGTTTCATAACAGAGGAAGTATACCAAATTGCTACTTTTTTGTAACGCTAACTATTTCTATCAGCCTATAGACAACACTATATATAGAACCTAGCAAAATATAGAATACTCCAGTAATAACAAATGTTAATAAATAAGAGCCCGGATTAATTATTCTATCCGAAACATCAAAAATTAACCCAATCGGGTTTATTATTACATCCCAAGTATTCCAGCGTAAATATCGTCCAAGATATATTGCAAAGCTACTAAGCAATAAGGCGATTTGAGCAAAAATGTACGCACCAGTATATCCAAGATAATTCTTAGCCAAAGAATGAACAATATAAAGACTTATATAACCCAGCAAAAGACCATTGATTACAAAAGAGGCTACCATTGCGGTATCATAAAGTAAACTTACTTCACCGCTACTCTGAAGATGAATCAAATCAGTTATGATATAAAAACTATTTGGTAAAAATACCAGCCATACGCACCCTAAAGTAATGAGCCTCCAATCAATTTTTGAAATTTTAACTAATCTAAATTTTAAAAAGTAGGCAACCATTAGAGGTACCCAAGCTAGAAGTAAATTCCACGCTAAAAAAGATAATTTGAAATTATTTGAAACTAAAATACGCATTAATAGAAGCATCAGACTTACTCCACTAGATAACACAAGTGTTTTAAAAACTTCTTTATAAGCCTTAACCTCAATTGTTCTTTTCACTGTTTATATTTTAGCAGGTATAATAAAAGCTATGAATAAATTTATAGATACCTTGCGTAATTTTATTCGTTCTAAAATTTCAATACTTGCAAAATCTTTAGATAATTTATCTGGCGGTAAAATTTCTCCAAATGCTATTACTATTATTGGTTTGTTAGCGCATTTTCTGATTGCATATTTAATAGTAAATAATCATTTTATAATTTCTGCCGTACTTTTAGTTGTTTTTGGTCTATTTGATGCATTAGATGGAGCGCTCGCTCGCGTTCAAAACAAAACAAGCAAAAAAGGTATGCTCCTTGATTCTATTACCGACAGATTAAAAGAAATTGTAATCTACACCAGTCTTGCAATTAGCCTCACAAATCAAGGCAACTCTTTAGCTATAATCTGGGTGGTTATGGCTTGCGGTGCATCACTTTTAATTAGCTATATTAATGCTTGGGGCGAGGTTGTCAATAAAGACAAGAAACACCAAGTAAATAAGAGCTTTCGACTAGGGTTTATGAGCTATGATATTAGAGTATTAACAATAGTTATTGGCTTATTAACTGGGTATACCTTACAGGCGATAATGTTTATTGTAATTTTTGGTTTCTGGACAGCCGGAGTTCGATTTATTAGCATAATGAATAACCTATAAATGTACAAATTAGATCTTCACACCCACTCAGACTCATCATACGATGGAGGAATAAAACTAAATCAATACCAACAAATTTTAAGCTCTGGATTATTAGATTTTATTGCTATAACTGACCATAATCAAATTGACAATGCAGTCAGAATTCAGAAAACTATTGGTAGTAAAATAATTGTTGGCGAAGAGGTTAAAACTACAGAGGGTGAAATTATTGGATTATTTTTGACCGAAAAAGTGCCAGAAAATTTATCTGCTAAACTTACAGCTCGCAAAATAAAAAGTCAAGGAGGGTTAGTTTACATTCCCCACCCTTTTGAAACTGTCAGGAGTGGTGTATCGCAAAATACATTACTGGAAATATTGGAGTACATAGATATCATAGAAATTCATAATGGTCGTGCTGTGTTTCAAAATAAAAGTCTTCAAGCACTAAAGTTTGCTAATAAATATAATCTTGCCCGTTCTGCTAGCAGTGATGCTCATGGCAAAAGAGGTTTAGTCCATACTTACACTGAAGTTGAACAACAGCCCACTCTGAGAAACATTGTTAATCAACTACAAAAACCTCATTTGGTTTTTAAAAAACCACCTTTGTCTACCCTTTTTTACCCGAAGGCAAACCGACTCAAAAAAAGGCTCACCAAATGATTGAACACCTAGTTTTTTCAATATGGTTTTTTATGCCTGCCGGTTTTGCAAATGCGTCTCCAATTTTTGCCAAAAAAATACCAATTTTAAATAAGTGGACTACTCCAATGGATTTTGGCAAAAGCTTAAGTAATAAAAGAATTTTAGGAGATAACAAGACCTGGCGAGGCTTTATATTTGGCATTTTTATTGCAGTACTGACGCTTTGGCTGCAAAAAATAATTTTTGAACAGAGTAGTTGGCTTCAAAATACACTTGTCATCATAGATTATTCTGATATAAGTTTATGGCTTGGTGTCTTGCTGGGAGCTGGCGCTTTACTTGGTGATGCAGTTGAAAGTTTTTTTAAGCGAAAATTAGGCATAAAATCTGGAGAATCTTGGTTTCCGTACGATCAAATAGATTACATCATTGGCGGGCTTTTACTCAGCATAATTATAGTTAATATCCCTCTAACTTACGGCATACTCATATTTATTGTATGGTTCTTACTTCACTTAATATCTAGCTATATCGGCTTTCTTTTGAATTTAAAAGAAAAACCCATTTAGCAAATTTTTGAAATATCTGATTAGTAATGAAGCACCGTTTAAAGTATAGTTACAGTGGATGAAGATAGAAAAATTAATCTCAGTTTCAGATCTAACTAAAACTTATGGCAAGAAAAATAATACATTTCAGGCTTTAAGGGGAATCAATTTAGATATTTCAAAGGGCGAAAGTATTGCCATCATTGGCAAAAGTGGCTCAGGCAAATCTACCTTGATGCATATACTTGCTTGTTTAGATCGCCCAAGTAACGGTAAGTTTTATTTTGAGGGTCAGAATATTAATAAATTAAGCACTAAAGATTTAGATACATTAAGGAACCAAAGATTTGGATTTGTGTTTCAACAATTTTTTATGAATGCCAATGACACGGTTATAGATAATGTTGCACTACCCTTAAAAATTGCAGGAGTTAAACTCAAAGAACGCCGATTGAAAGCTTTATCTAAACTAAAAGAGGTTGATTTAGCCGATAAGGCTAAAAATCGGGCTCGCGACTTAAGTGGTGGTCAAAAGCAACGCGTCTGTATTGCAAGAGCTTTAATTACCAACCCAGATGTAATTTTTGCCGATGAACCTACTGGCAATCTAGACAGTTCAACAGGTGCACAAGTAGAAAAATTACTCCTAGACCTAAATAAGAAAAAAGGCATCACCTTAATAATAGTTACTCACGATGATGATTTAGCAAAAAAATGTAGTCGTCAAGTTTATATTAAAGATGGATTAATAATGAAGGTGGTCAAATGAGTTTCTGGGATATTGTTATAACTGCAAACAGCAACTTAAGAAGAAGTAAGTTAAGGACCGCCTTAACTATCTCTGCCGTATTGATTGGTGCTCTAACACTAATGCTAACAACTGGTGTTGGTTCTGGCTTAAAAAGCTATGTTGACGAACAAGTTAATTCAGTTGGTGCTAAAGATATACTTATTGTACAAGTTAAAAACGAATCTAATTCAATTAATGCGTCATCTGCGCCTAAAGAGTTTGACCCTAACGCTAAGCCACAAGGTCAATTCACTCAACCACTCCTAACTGATGACGACATAATAAAAATTCGTAACACAAAAGGGATTAAAGAGGTTACTCCAGTTTATGGCATTCAAGCGCTGTATGTCACAACTGGCGATAAAAAATTTCAGGCAAATACTCGGCAAACTGCAAAAGGCGTAAATCAACCACTCGTGGCAGGCAGGATAGTAGATATTAATTCAGACCGTTTTGAAGTGACAATTCCAAAAGAGTTTGTTTCTGTGCTTGGATTTTCAAATAACGATGACGCATTAGACAAAACCATAACTTTTGGATTTAAAAACGCCCAAGATAAAATCTTTGAGCTAAATGCATACATAGTTGGAGTTCAAGAGACTAGCATTATTAATGGAAACCAGATATCTACAAATGTAACTTTTATGCGTTCAGCTTTCGAAAAAGCTTACCAGGGCATACCCGAAAGTCAGCGTAATAAATATCCTATTGCCAATGCTCAATTTGATAATTCAGCTACTAGTCGGGCTGTAAGCGAAATTCAACAAGATTTAGATAAACAGGGTTTTACAGCAAAAACTTTAGAAGACATTTTAGGTACAGTTAATAATGTCATAAACGCCATAACTGTATTCTTGAATATTTTTGCTGGAATTGCCCTAGTTGCGGCAACTTTTGGAATTATAAATACTTTAATGATGGCCGTTCAAGAAAGAACTCGCGAAATTGGCTTAATGAAAGCTCTTGGCTTGGGTAAATCTAAAATATTTTTACTTTTTAGTGCCGAAGCAATTTCAATAGGTTTTTGGGGTGGTATTTTTGCACTTGGGGTTGCCAATATTTTAGGCCGAATAGGAAGTAATATTGCCTCTAAAACTATCTTAAAAGACTTTGCAGGTTTGGAACTATTTTCATTTCCAGCGCTACCAATGATTGAAATAATCTTAATTATTATGTTAATCGCATTTTTGGCGGGGGCTTTACCAGCCAAACGAGCCAGCAAACTAGACCCAATTGAAGCTCTCCGTTACGAATAAGATTATTATTTAGACTTTGCAAATATTTCGACAGAAAGTGTTTTACAAATAAAGCTTTTACTAAACGCTTTTAACATTACTTCTGTTTGTGAAGGAATAACTTTTAAAGCTCTATACTTAGCCTCTTGTAATTTTGGAGATAATTTAAAAATTAAAGCTTTTTCTGATTCTATAATAAAATTTGGTTGAGACAGCTCAAAGAAGATATTTAGTTTTTCGTCTAATTTATTAAGGCCATCCAAAAAATGCTCTTTTGTTATTGCAGAATGATAAACTCTTGCTGAACTTCCTGTTAATAAAACCGCTTTTGTAACCCAAGCACTTACTGCCTTATGGTCAGAATGCCCCGTAAACCCATCTGGCCCAAAAGTTAAAATTGTATCTGGCAGGTACTTTAGAATAAATTTACAAACAATTTCTACCCCTTTGTTATCTTCAGTTCTACAGTTTCCATCTTTAAATCCTAGCCAATGATGCTCTTTTACGCCAATTACTTTTAAAGATGCGGTCAATTCTTTCTCTCTGATACTAGCTAATTTAGATTTTGGCCATTTTTTTTCATCCTGAGACCCTTCTTCGCCCTTTGTAGCCGTTAAACAAATTACTCTTTGCCCGTTTTTAATTGCCGAAAGCATAATTCCAGCCGATGACATTGTTTCATCATCTGGGTGAGCCCAAACTCCCAAAATTGTACCAAGTCTTTTTATATCTTGTTTTGATGTATTCATTTTTATTTTAATTGAGTTTTGAGCTTCTCAATTAAGGCAACTGGTGTTGGGTCGACATTATTCAGTAGTGCTGTATAAATACTCACGAAATCTCCCAAAATTATTGCCCAAATTGCTTGTCTTAATAATATCTCGCCTTTCATATCTACTTCAATTGGCTCTGGCATTTTTCCAGAAAGCAATTTTGCAGAAACTCCAAATCTTTTTGTTACTTGAGAATGATCCAAACTTGATTTTAAGAAAATGGGTGCGTAAGGTTTTTCTACTGGATGACTACTCCACCCCATAAATTCATTATGATTAAATTCAGGAAGCTGATTGCACCAAGCAATATTTTTTGCATTTTCATTAAAACTAATTTTCCATTTATAAGCCACCGAGAAAAGACTACCGGCATAAATTACTGGTGATTTTCCAATAACATCAAGTGCAATTTGTTTTGCTAAATTATTTTTAGATGAAATTTCTGGCAACCAATTTTCGATTTCTTTATTTAACCCGTCCAATGAAGCTTCGAGTAGTGCTAATTCTCCGTCAATTAACGGAGTGCCAGCCATTATCTCCACCAAAGCACGAAATTGGTATCCAAAAGTAAACCTTGGTTGAAACCCCGTAGGTAAAAGTATGTAAGGTAAGTCATTACTCTTTGCTAGTTCAAGCAATTTACCACCAGATGTTACAACCACTATCATTGGCAACTGGCCAGAATAGTCGGAATCAAGAACCTGTTGCAAAATTCCAACTGTTTCTTCAGTATTACCAGAATAGCTAGAACAAATTAATAAAGTATTTTCATCTACTCTTCCTGGCAGACTATAATTCTGGTGTACGGAAAAAGGCACCCCCAAATCATTAATTTCATTATAAGCTTTGGCTGCCAAACCAGACCCTCCCATTCCGGCTACTATAATCTCGTAAATAGTTTTAGGGGGTTTCCATTTAAAGTTAAAATTATGTAAAAACTGAGCGACTTGCTTGCTCGCAATCCCAAGTGCATCACTTTTATCTCTTTGATGTATAGTTTTTAAATTATCAATCATTACACCTCCAATATAATTCTTTTGTTTATATGATATCTTTGGTATCATATTTATTGTAAACTATATTTAATATTTTAATATACCAGTAGGGGGGCAAATATGTTTGGACATGACGACAAAAATGACGACAATCAACAATCAATAAGCACTAAGCCAGTTAATCCAGGCTTACTTGGAATAGATGAAGATACAGAGACCGAAAGCCCAACAACCCCAGAACCTGCTATAATAGCCCCTACTGCACCTGCATTACCAACAACTCCCGACCCTGTTACTACAACTACGGACCCAGCATCTGTTGCTCCTGTAAATAGTGATTCTACAACTTCAGCCGACCCTGCATCATCAACAGACTCAACAAATTCTGACTCAACAACTCAAATTACCGATTCAGTAGATTCTGCTCAACTAACAACACCCACTTCAGAACCAACTTCTAGCTCAAACACTACATTTAATGAAACTACTCTACCTAATGTTGAACCCGCAACCAACGAACAATTAGTTTCAATAAAACGGCAAGCTCTACAAGAACTTTCACCACTTATTAACCATCTTGAACAGTCGTCTGAAGATAAATTTAAAACCACCATGATGATGATTCAAGCTTCAGATGATAAAGATCTCATACCTCAAGCTTTTAATTCTGCCAAAGAAATAACTGATGAAAAAAGACGGGCTCAAGCTCTGCTAGATTTAGTTAACGAAATTAATTACTTCACCCAAAAAACCTAAAAGACTAATCAGCGCTTTACAAAAACTATTAAATTATTGGTTAGCCAACCCATATGATACCCTTGCGACATAAAATTGATAATTTTGTTGGTTGAAACCACATCTTCAATATAGTTATTTTTCCAAAATTTCTCTAACCAATAATACTTCGGCTGGCAATTAATATGCCCCCTACCTCCTTGCCCAACTTGAGCAGCGGAAAAAATTAAAGTTTTTGCCGTACTGCATAAATACTTTACAGATTTTTCAGCTCCACTCTCTGGAATATGTTCCAACACCTCTAAACAAATAGTAAAATCGGCTGGTTTAATTTTAAGTTTATCTTTGGTAATATCTGCAATATGAATTAAGTCTTTTGGAATTTGCCTAATTGAATCATCTATTGCATCTGGAGCATAGTCTACCCCTTCAACTTCAATACCGGCATCCATAAAAGGTTTTAAATAAAGACCTGTTGCACAGCCAACATCAATAACTCTTTTAGGCTTATAAAGTTTGTGCAATATTTCAAATAATCTTTCTGCTTGTGGCAACTCCGAATCATTAATTTCTGTATAATATTCTAAGTCGTAAGTACTAGCAGGTGGCATATGTGACTATTATACTATTAATCGTTGCCTGTTGGGCCAGTTCGTGGAATTTCTGGAGTTTCAGGACCAGTTATGGGTGTAGTATGAATATTTGTATTCGGTGCTGGAGTTGTGGGTTGCGTATTATTAGCTGGTTGATTGCTCGAACTAGAATTACTATTTGGAGCAACACTAGGTTGATTGGCATCTTGATTGCTTGAATCGGTATTGCTTGC
This sequence comes from uncultured Candidatus Saccharibacteria bacterium, assembly GCA_964603625.1. Lineage (GTDB taxonomy): Bacteria > Patescibacteriota > Saccharimonadia > Saccharimonadales > JAGQNJ01 > HK-STAS-PATE-36. Next base: position 11,648 of record CAZRVM010000002.1, on the reverse strand, counting down.
CGAACTATCATTGGTGCTATTTGAATCAGAATTATTAGTAATTGGAGTAGTAATATCTTCGGGTTGATTAACAGAAGCAGATCCAGTATCTTTAGCAGTAAATTTATTGTATGCCCATTTTACACCAAAAAAAACTGCACCAGCAATTAATAAAGTTAAGGCTAAAGTTGCTAAACTTAATAGCCATGTTACGCCACGTTTTTCATTTTGAGTTGATTGATAATACTCCTCTACTTCATTAGGAACATTAACGGTTGGCCGATTCCTATTACGATTCCATGGTGCTTTTACCATACTTAACTCCAGTTAATATAGCTATATTAGTACATTTTAGTAATTATTGCAAATTTTTTATATAAGTCTAGTATTGTTGTTAAGTTTATCGTAAATTTAAAAATCCTCATCAAACCTAACCGCTTCAGAATCTGCATTTCTAACAATAGCTGAATTACCCTTATCACTGTAATTTAAATATAAATCTACAAGTTCATTTACGCTTGGGCCTATTTGATTATCAATCTCTGCATAAAGTTTAATTGCCTCACTCAATGATCTTATATAAAGCTTATCTGACTCTAATTCATCTGGAAGTAATCTTTGTATTCGCGGGGCTTCATCTGCTCTATTAGCTCTAAAATCAGCTTCCAAAATCACACCATTGCCAACACTTAACAACATAAATGAATGGGCATACAACTTTCCAGTTGTGCCAATTAAATCTACAACCTGGCTAGTGCCATGATTTTTAGAAAACCCAACCTTAATATCGTCTTCAGAGATTTTTCTTTCAGCAATTAAACCTCCGGCCACAAACAACAACTCTGCCATACAACTACCCTTATTTTCTTTTATGGCTACATGCGGATCCCACACTTTTCTATCATACTTAGGTACTAACTTTAAGAACTCTTTGTGACTAGCAACCACTCTATCTGCTAAAGCTTTTTCGCTATAAGTTTCATTATTCTTCGGCATTTCAATCATATAAATACCATAACAGACAATTCAACACTACCCTAACCAATTTTAAAATAAAAACAATAAATATTATTAAATTTACTTGTTTTTTCTATTGCTATATTGTATAATTACCCCATATGGATGAAAGAATAGTTGAAATCACTAATTGGTATAATGAGAAATTAGATGAGCACTGCCTCAACAAAGCAGAATTTAATAATCGTTTTACAAACGATTTAGGAAAAATAGCTCTGGATTCAATTGAAAAAGCAATTAGTTACGGTAAGCTCTGTACAGAAAACGATGTCTTAAATCAGATTGGATCAATCCTAATAAATGACCCAGAATTTTTTGATATTCCAGAAAATATTGCAGATATTGACAAAGCTTAAGTTTTTTGCTATTATCTAAAAGTTGGATTTAAAAAATAAAAAGAAAGGTTTTAAAAAAATGGATAGCGAACAACCAATACAGCAACAGCCAGTTGATGATCAACAGGATTTAGATGAACAGCAACAGGCTGTAAATGAACTCAGGGAAAATGATGCCAAAACTCCTGAAGATCATGAATATTTAGACAGAGTTCAAAGAGAAGAAATAGATGTCGTAAAAGATGACTCCAACTTACCACCCTCTGATCTTGCTCCTCATACTGATCCGGTGCCACCGACTAGAACATATAAAGTAGACCCAAGCGGTGTTCTTTACACCCCTGAAGAAGCGGCACAAGAAGATAACAAAGCTAATAACGAGCCTCCCGAATATGGGCATGGTGGCCCTCGCGCTTAATTAGTCGCTACAAGTTATACATTTTTATTTAGCTTTTCTTTTTTGCTAGTGTTTACTTTATAAGAGATAAAATTACCTTTTCAATTCTTATTTTGTTCTTTTTTAAATATTTGTTAATTAAAACAATTACATTAAAATATTTTAGAATTATCTAGCAATTAATAACTATTAAAGTTGGTTTCTAATGTTTGCCACATAGAATTAGCTTTATTGCTTGGTACAGCGTCTTGATAATAATACCACCAGAAGTATCCACCAACATAGCGATTACCTAAAGCAGTTTTAAGCGCACTGTGCATGCCATAATATCTATTAGCAATTTGTTGCTTTTCAGTTAAGCTTGGGTTGCTAGCTAAGCCATCAACTTTTCCTTGAGCGCCAATTTCTCCCATTCCAATTTTGGCATTTGGAAATATTGTTTTAAGTTTATTAAAAATTTCTATAAACTGCTGGTTTGTTGGCTTTGCTCGTGGTGAACAAGCTGTTTCATAAAAACTTAAAAACACATAGTCTACTCCATTTTTTACCTCTGCGGGCATTCCATTCGCAAATGAAGCTGTGTCTTCCCAAGATTTACCGTAGCAATCGCTACTTGGCCAATAGTTCAAGGTAATAGCAGACCGCAAATTTGAACTGGCAAACTCTTTTTCAATAACATCATAACTAGCCTGAACTTTGGCATTAATATCTGCTGGCTGACCCACCCAGCTTCCATTAAGCTCATTACCAATCTCGTATATATCAATTTTGTTACCAAAAGTACTTGCAAACTCTCTAGTACGAACTTTGTAGGCATCTACAGATGTATTTTTTAAAGCTGTTGAATCTAAAATTTCGCCCATAACATAGCTAGTTTCCCTTAGACTATTTACAGCCGATGAATAATTGGTAGCTTTTGTGCCTTTTTGAAATACTATTCTAGTAGTTGGCCTTTTAGTGTGGCTAGATAAAGATGTCTTAACAGCCGATAAATCATCTACCGACTCAATAGTGACGCCATAAAGAGTGTCTGGTAAGTTTCTGCCAGGAGTTACATTAAACGAAGTATCTGGCTTTGGATCCGTATTATCTGGTAGTGGAACAACTGGAGGTTGCTCGGCAGAACCAAGTAATTCAATATAATCTAGGCTAATAGATCGTATGCATTTAGAGTTCGAATAATTATTTTTTAAACTAACTGTTACAGCTTGATCGCCACTAAAATTAGGTAGAGTCAAAGTATATTTACTCCACTTTTTTGAGTTTATTGTAATGAACTGCTCAAGTCCATTTCCGATTGTTAAGCTTAAAATTGGCGCACCTTCGCAAACTTCTCCACGAGCCCGAATAGTAACTTTATTAGAGGGTTTAGTTAAATTAACTACACTGCTCGAAGAACCATTTTTTATTTTTATAGCTCTTTTTCTGCCATTAATTCTAATTTTTTCTATTTTGCTTCCAGAGTTAAATTTCATATTTTCTGCTTGAATTAAAGCTACCCTACTTGAAGTCTCAGCATTTGTACGAAGTAAAATCAAACTACCAGCTAAGGCAAATAAAGCTAAAACTATTAACATTTTGTTCTTAGTTAAGAAACTGCTAGCTTCATTCACCTTTGGTTTTGTTTTAGATTTTGAAAATATTTTCATTTAAGGCCTTTATTGAATACTCTATTTATAACCCACTAATGCTTTAGTGTAAAGCTTATAGTTAACTTTTCATTTCAACAAAACTTATATCTCTAACCAAAATAATTGCTCCAAAGAAGTCTTATGGGTACCGTTTTTTAAAATATTAAATTTATAATATTTGTTCTAGTTCATTTAGTTGTTCTTCAATTGCTTCTATAATTATCGAATCAACTCTTTGTCTTTTTTTACTATTTTTTGGAGCACTAAACAACTTAGCATTTGGGTTTTGAATAGCTATTGAAACCGCTTGGACTAAAGTAATCATACTCACGCTTTCAGATTTGATTATATTATTAGTTACCGCCCGTTTTAATGATTCTTCAGTTCCAACTAATCTTGATTCTGAAAAGTTTCTAAGTATCTCTACACTTATTAAACTATCGTCTA
>CAZRVM010000002.1:0-7742 GCA_964603625.1 uncultured Candidatus Saccharibacteria bacterium | reverse complement strand
CCTTGTTTCTAAAAATTTTATAAATATTAAAGTTTCAATCTCATCAACTGGAAAATTAATTTTGTCTTTTTCAACTGGTTGTTGAACTTCTTCTGTAACTTCACTTGCTGTGCTTAATTGATCTGTTGTGCTAGATTCTTCAACGAAAGATACATTAGGGTTTTTAATAAAATACCCAGAATATTCACCTCTTACACCGTTGTGGCTAACTAACTTTTGTCTCCTAAAAGTCAATTTTGTTAACCAGTTTCTAATACTTAACATAGCACTACTATCAAACGGCTCGTCGCCAATGGCTCTTTCCCATAAATCTTTAACTAGTATCGGTTGACCGCCAGCGTTTACTATCAGAACCTTTAGTACTTCTCGCCTGTGTTGATTATAATTTTTTTGAAAGTTGTGAGGAGTTGGAAATTTTACAGTCTGCCCTTTATTGCCAATTTTTACTCCATCTTCCGTAAAGGTAACTACAATATGAGGAAAACTTTTTTCAGACTTGGAATCATCGCTGTCAATTTCTGAATCTATTAAACTTTGAGGTTGTTTTTCAACTCGATCTAATTCTTCTACCATCTGTGGCATTGATGGCTCTTCTACTTGTTCTAATACTACCTCAGCTTCATCTAAAATCTTAAGCTCTTTAAATATCTCAATAGCCCTAACTTTAAAAGGGTCACTTAAAATTTGTTCTCTTTTAGCTTCAAGAGCTTCTTTGCTTAAGAATTCACTGCCTAAAGCCTCGAGTTTTCATCTATTGCTACTAAATCTTGTAAGGTTACTCTGCCTACTTCGGCTAAATTTAAAATAAAATCTTGATCCGATTCTATCTCTGCTATTACTGTACTAGCTCTTGCGATTCCCTCTTCAATTACTGGGCGCAATTCTTCTGAATAATCCTCTAAAATATTATAAAAAGTTTTTCGTTGCTCTAAGGCATCAATATACTTTTCTACACCATCTGCTTGCATAAGTGTCAATTATATCACTTTTATTTATAATGTCTAGCCCTACTCTTAAAATCTAAAACCCCCGCTCAGAAAGCGGAGGTTTATTTAGCCATTTGTTAGTATATTGGCCGACTTACATCATACCCATCCCACCAGGCATACCACCTCCACCAGCAGGCATTGGTGGCTCGTTTACTGGCACATCTGCAACCAAAGCACCCATCGTCATGCTTGTTCCAGCAATAGAAACCGCATTTAAAATTGCTTCTTTAGTTACTCTCGTTGGGTCTACAATTCCATTAGTCTTTAAATCAACTAATTTTTCTGGCTTGTTAACATTAACCCCTTGCCCATTTTTAGCTTTTTTCACGAGTGGCAACCACTCATCTGGGTTGATTGCTGAGTTCTGCATTAAAATCCTAAATGGTTGTTCTAATGCACTTTTAAGTAATTGAGCACCAGCAGTTTCTGAGTCGTTACTATTTACTTTTATAGTTTCTGCCAAGTTAACTAAAGTAACCCCACCTCCAGGCACAATTCCTTCTTCTAATGCTGCTTTGGTTGCCGCAACAGCATCGTCAACTCGATATTTCTTTTCTTCTATTTCAGTTTCGGTAACACCTCCAACCTTAATAACTGCTACCTTACCTTGTAAGGTTGCTCGGCGTTTTTCTAACTGCTCTTTGTCGTACTCACTAGAAGAAGCTTCAGCCAAAGTTGCTATCTGATTAATTCTTTGTTTAACATCGCCCGATTTACCAGAACCTTCAATTATTGTAGTTTCATCTTTAGTTACAATAATCTTTCTTGCAGATCCAATTACATCTAGATCAACATTTTCAAAATTCATTCCTTGTTCTTCAGAAATTACAACTCCCCCTGTTAATACGGCAATATCTTGTAATGTGTCTTTCTTTTTATCGCCAAAACCAGGTGCTTTAATTGCTACTGTATTTAATACTCCCTTAAGCTTGTTTAAAACCAAAGTACCTAGAACTTCACCCTCAACCTCTTCAGCAATTATAACTAAGTCTTTTTTGCCGGCCTGTGCTAATTTCTCAAGTAGTGGTAGAAATTCTTGAACCGAAGAGATCTTTTTATCTGTAATTACAATTGCAGGCTTATCATAAACCGCTTCCATCCTGTTAGGATCAGTTACCATAAGTGCGCTAATAAAGCCTTTATCAAAAGTGAAACCCTCAACAACTTCACTCTCAAGTTGTAAACTTTGACCTTCTTCTACAGTTACTACGCCGTCTTTACCTACTTTTTCAATTACATCGGCTATCAAATTACCAATCTCACTATCTCCAGCACTTATAGTTGCAACTTCAGCCACTTGGCTCTTCTTACTTTTAATGTCTTCGCTCATATTTTTAAGCTTTGCTATCACATCATCAGTTGCTCGTTCTAAACCTTTACGAAGTTGCATTGGATTGTGCCCAGCAGCAATCAATTTATTGGCTTCATTTAAAATATGATAAGTTAAAACTGTAACTGTAGTTGTGCCATCTCCAGCAACATCATTCATTTTGCCAGCAGCGTGTTTAATCAGCTCTGCACCCACATGGTAACCAAGCGTTTCATCATCAACAATTGCAATCTCTACGCCCTTTGCAACAGTTACGCCATCGTGAGTAACCGTTGGGCTTCCATAAGTTTTACCCAAAACAACATTACGACCTTTCGGGCCCATTGTGGTCTTTACTGCTTCATACAAAATCTTTGCCCCGCCAAGAACTCTTCTCCGCGCATCATCATCATAAAATACTCTCTTTGCCATTTATTTACTCCTCCTATTTTACCGTTGCAATTAAATTCTTTTTATCAACAACTACATACTCAACTTCGCCAAGTTTAACTTTTGTAGTATCGTACTCGTTTTTATAAATTACCTTATCACCTACTTTCACACTTTTTACATCTGCTCCAACTGCAAGCACTTTAGCAGTTTTAGGTTTTTCTTGGGCAGAATCTGGTAGATAAAGTCCGCTATTTGTAACAGACTTCGCTTCTTCTGCTTGAACTACTACATAATCATCCATTGGTTGTATTGGTACAGCCATTTACTCCTCCTTTGGTTAATTTAATAAGAGTTAGCACTTAGGCTATTAGAGTGCCAACTTTCAGCACTTACTATAGCCGATTGCCAATTTCGTTGCAAGCCCTATTTAAACTCTACTTGCGTTCTCTAAAATATTATCAAAAAACTTTTGGGTCATTTTACTTGGAATACAGTTTATTTCTTTACCGTCTTTAAAAGCTTTAATAATTACTCCGCCTCGTAAAATTCTAACTTCAATATCTCTACCGCTAACCATAATTTCTGGCTGACCCCAAGGAATTACCGGCATTATTAATGATTGCCCTAACTGTATTTTCGCTTTAAATTCTCTTTCAAAATCTATATTATCCAAGCCTTCTACCTCTGGAGTCTTTTCGTAAAGGGCTATATCAAAGGTGGTCGATTTATCTACATCATACTCAATTATTCCAAACCGCTTTAAACTGTTTTGCTTATTACTTTCTTGATTAGAATCAATAATTCTAGAAGCAGTAGTATAAGAATCTACCTGTGGAATACTTAAGTTCTCTATCTCATTTGGAATTTCTCTTAGATCATATTCTGACTGTGCAACTGGTATAATATTCGGAAAACTTAGCCTTTCTACCAAGCAATCGGCATCAAAGTCTACACTAACCGTGTGGTCTAAATTAAAATAACGAACTTGCAAGGCTTTATCAATCCAAAAAATTACATTATACGGGCTAGATTGCCATTTGCCAGCATCTATTGCTACACCTACATCTGGGTTTGAAATCCAAACTGTAGCACCCGTAAAATCATCTGGATTGTTTGGTAGAATTGATGTAACAATTCTATCGTTAGTCTTACTATCTATTAAAATATTACACTCCGATAACACTTCAGAGCCCATAACCGCAGGCTCAACATCTTTTCCGCTTACTTCTCTAATGAACTGCAAATCATAAAGTGTATCAAGTAATATTGATTCTGGTGTATTAATTTTCTTTTCCATAAATCCTGCCTAGTTGTTGGGTATAAACTGCCATCTATCTACTTTATCAACTAATTCATTAGCATATAATTTATCTAGTTGGCGTAGTCTTTCTTGGTTAACGACAAATTTGGGTTCTTGGTTTGAAATGCTAGGTTCTATATCTTCAAAATCTAGTTCGCTAAAAAGATTGTCTTCTCCTAGTATTACTTCACTTAGTTTTGGTAGCCATGGGTAAATTCCAAAATCATCTACTCGGCAATTTCGCCACTCACCACTAGCAGACTTATGAGCCACAAAATATTCATTAGTTTTATAGGCTAAGCCCGCCCCTTCAATCATCATAGAGTGAGCAGCATCGTAAATTGTCTCAAAATCACCATTTTTATGAGCTAATATTCTAATTTGCTCAATTCCAGAACTTGCTTTACCGCCGTTTTCGCTTAACAAAACTCCATACATTTCTTGCCCCGAAAACGAATATTTATCTACCTGTACGAATTCTGCTAGGCCACGCCCATTTTCAAGCATTCGGTTCAAAGCATCATCAAATAAAAATGTAATCTGATCTGTCAGATTCATAAAAATCTGATTTTCTGGTGAAAACTCGTGATTGTGTTCTTTCTCAAATGACGACATATCAGCTTTAATTATACAACAATATTATTATTTTACAATATATGCTTGCTATTGTCTAGTTCTTATGTTAAACTATATTGTCATTTTTCCCCAAATCCGAAAGGACAATAATGACACAGATTGAGGTTGGTGGAGAGCAATTCGACATTGGAGGCATTGCTTCCTTTGTCGAAGACGACCTATTGGTTGTGATGGTGGCGAAAGCCCCCATTGCCCAGTGGTCGAGGTCCATCCACGAGGTGATTGGCCGAGGAATTTTCTCGGACCACATCTCGTGCATGGTCGAGGAGAGCCGGGCGATGAAGTTCGTCTTCGTCAGGCAGAACCTCGACCACGAGGTGATGAGCAGCTTGGTGATCGGCCTGATAACACAAGCTGCTACCGTGCAGTATGAGCGAGAGCTCAACAAGGCACGGCGTAGTCATCCATCGGCAGGCGATCTCGTCGTTCGTGGAACCAATCGGTACCACAATGACAAGACCATCCGGTGGGTCAACAAGCCACCGTCGGTGCGCAAGCGCTGACGCAGACGGTACCAGTTCGCTGGGGGGTTGATGCATGCTCCAGGAGCAAGAAAGTTTGACAACGGCGTCATTCGCAATATTCTTAGCTCCTGGAGCATCATCTTCAGCGACAAACCACCAAAACTACCTCAAATAAAGCGGCAGCGCATACTCTTCCCTTACCGGAATTAGAGAAAATGCGCTGCCCAACTACTACACTTTTTATTACGCTTCATTAAAACTTAAACTTTATTTTGCTTTGACTTTTTGTGCTTTAGCTTTTAGCAACTTGGTAACTACCTCAATATCACTCCAGCTAACTTTTTTGCCACCCATATTTCTAGAAGTCTGGTGCCCTATACCCGTTATTACAACTACATCATCTTTTTTGGCATTTTTTATAGCAGATTCAATTGCCTTTTGCCTGTCATCAAAAACTTCTACTTTATTCCGCTTATTTTTAGAAACACCATTATATACAGCCTTACGAATCAGCTCAGCATCCTCGCTATATGTTTCATCATCTGTTAAATAAACCTTGTCGGCAAGCTCTGAAGTAATTTTACCCATAGCTGGCCGTTTTGTTTTATCACGGTCACCAGTTGCACCAAAAACAATATGAATTTTACCCTTACTAGATATTTTTCTAATGCTTTTAAGCACATTCTCTAGAGCATTTGGAGTAACAGCATAGTCTACAAATACTTTAAAAGGTTGGCCAGCCTCTATTGGCATCATACGCCCCTTAACTTGTTTTAAGCTTGCTATGCCTTTTTCAATTTGTTTTGGAGACAATCCAATTATTCGTCCAACCGCCACCGAAGCTAAAATATTATAAATATTAAATTCTCCCACCAAACTAGATTTCAACCGATAATAATCGCCATCTATTGCAACTTCAAAATTATTACCATTTAAACTAGAGTCAATTTTAGTAGCCTTTATATCTCCTGCTTTAATACCGTAAGTTACGGCTGTTTTTACATCTCTTATAAAAAACTTTGCCGTTTTATCATCGGCATTAATTATTCCAGTTTTTAAACCTTTTCTATTCAAATTCACTAGTTTGAATAATCTCTCTTTGGCTTTACGATAATTCTCAAAAGTCCCATGATAATCAAGATGCTCCGGGCTCATATTAGTTAAAACCGCCAAGCTAAACGGAATACCCCAAACTCGCCTCTGTAAAAGTGCGTGGCTCGAGACTTCTAAAACTAACCAATCAACTTTGTTAGATTTAATCTTGGCTAAAAGCTGGCTCAACTGTTGAGCACTACCTGTAGTTAGTTTTGTTGGGTTTATCTGCTCGCCCTTACCATCACCATAATCTACTAATGATGTAGTAATGTATGCCGTTTTGTATCCGTTTGCAGAAAGCATATGAGCAATCTGAAGACAAGTAGTAGTCTTGCCGTCAGTTCCTGTAACTCCAATTACTTTTAATTTCTTAGCTGGAAATCTAGCCTTATTCTGAGCGATAACTGCCTCTGCCCAATGCCCATATGGTTCAATTAATTTAAAAGTCTTTGAAGGAATTAATGTTTTGACAATCTTTCTACCTTGCATATTTTAATAATACTTAAAAAATTTGTTTTTAGTAATATTTATAGGTTAATTAACATAACTATCTCTGTTATAATAAGAACAATGGTTGTGCTAGGAATCGAAACAAGCTGTGATGAAACTTCTGTTGGCATTGTTAAAGACGGACGAGAATTATTAGCCTGTGAGACCGCTAGCAGTATGGCTGAGCATGCTAAATACGGTGGGGTTGTGCCAGAAATTGCGGCACGAGAGCATATTTTAGCCATGACACCAACTTTACAAAACGCCCTCAAGCAAGCAAAACTTGATTGGTCAAACATTAATGCGATTGCAGTTACTAACGGAGCAGGCTTGGGTGGTTCATTGCTAGTTGGGGTAATGACTGCCCGAACTTTAGCCATAACCAAACAAAAACCCCTGTACGCCATCAATCATGTTGAAGGCCATATTTATGCAAATTTTTTAACCAAAACTACCCTGCCCGATTATAAACTACCCTCAAAACAGCCCAACTTTCCATTGCTGGCTTTAATAGTTAGTGGCGGTCATACCCAGCTAGTTCTTTTTCAAGACCATTTTAAATACAAATTACTAGGGCAAACACACGATGATGCCATTGGTGAAGCATTTGATAAAGTAGCTAAAATTATTGGTCTTCCCTACCCCGGTGGGCCGAGTATTGCTAAAATTGCAACTAACGGAAACCCTCAAGCTTTTAAACTTCCTAAAGCCAAAATGACAAATCGTTTTGATTTTAGTTTTTCTGGGCTTAAAACAGCCGTTTTGCGAGCCACCCAAGAGTTAGTTGGCGTAGATCATAATTTTCCTAGTTTTCGCCTTGCAGAGCGTCTAAATGATTCTCAAAAAGCAAACATATCAGCGAGTTTCCAAGCAACAGCAATAGAAACTGTTGTAGATAAAACATTAGATGCTTTTAACACATTTGGCCCTAAAAGTGTGATTATTGCTGGTGGGGTTGCATCTAGTAGCGAGCTCAGGCGCCAGTTATCAGAAAGGCTACCGATAGATATTGAGTATACCGACCCAAAATTGTGTACCGATAATGGCGCTATGATAGCATCTCTGGG
>CAZRVM010000001.1:97749-101657 GCA_964603625.1 uncultured Candidatus Saccharibacteria bacterium | reverse complement strand
TACAGGTGGTTTGCGGAGCACCAAATGTTCGCGCAGGGATTACAGTAGCTTGGATTCCACCCGGCGCGATAGTACCGAGCTCATTTGAGACAGAAAAATTCAAACTAGACTCTCGTAAGCTTAGGGGAGTAATAAGCAATGGCATGCTAGCTAGTGGTAAAGAACTAGTGATAAACGATAATCACGACGGTATTTTGATTTTAGATAAACCTTGTAATCCGGGCGATAGACTATCTGAAGTTTATAAATTAGACGATTACATAATTGATGTAGAGAACAAAATGTTTACTCACCGACCAGATTGTTTTGGGCAACTTGGTGTGGCAAGGGAAATTGCCGGTATTCAAGGAGTTAAATTTACTAGCCCAAGTTGGTATTTAGAAAGTTTAGCTAATTTAAAGCCAACAAGTAGCACGCAACTAGAGCTTAGTGTGGTAAATAAGATCCCTAACTTAGCTACACGATTTATGGTTATTCCAATTGCTAGCATAAAAATACAACCATCCCCAATAATTATGCAAAGTTTTTTAAGCAGAGTAGGAATTAACACTGTTAATAATGCAGTTGATATCACTAATTTTGTAATGGCTTTAACTGGTCAACCACTCCATGCTTATGATTATGATAAATTGCGGTTGTTAGATAATTCAACATCTGCAAATTTTGTAATTAGATTGTCAAAACCAAATGATAAACTGGAGCTTTTAAATGGCAAAACTAAAACTCCTAGTTCGGAATCTATAATTATTGCTAGTAGCGAGCAGCCAATAGGGATTGGCGGTGTAATGGGTGGTAAATCTACTGAAGTAGATAGTTCAACAAAGAATATTATTTTAGAATGTGCCAGTTTTGATATGTATGCAATTAGGCGAAGCAGTATGGCTAATGGTTTATTTACAGATGCCGTTACCCGTTTTAGTAAAGGCCAGAGTTCACTTATGAACAAAAATATATTAGCTTTTGCGGTAGAACTAATAATTAAATTTTGTGGCGGTAATGTAGCCGGTGAACTAGTTGATAATAACAGTAATATAGTAAAAAATAAAACTATAAAAATTTCTCAAGAATTTATCAATAGTCGACTTGGAACAAAATTAACACCTACGCAAATTAAAGATATACTTATAAATGTTGAGTTTGAGGTTGCTTTAAACGAAACTGAGTTAAAAGTAACTCCTCCAGATTGGCGAACCGATATAGAAATTGCTGAAGATATAGTAGAGGAGGTTGGCAGGCTTTATGGTTATGATAATATTCCAATTATTTTGCCTACCAGATTAGCCAAGCCCGCAAAGCAGGATCTATTGATTTCAACTAAACAAAAAACCAGAAGAATCTTAGCTTCTGCTGGGGCAAATGAGGTTTTAACATACAGCTTTGTGCATGGTAAATTGTTTGAGGCAACTGGGCAAGATAAAGCTCTTGCATATAGTTTGAGTAATGCACTGAGCCCCGATCTTCAATATTACCGATTAAGCTTGTTGCCTAGTTTATTAGAAAAAGTTCATAGTAACATTAAAGCTGGACATAGTCGTTTTGCACTATTTGAGATTAATAAAACTCACGATAAAAGTAATTTAAATCAAGATGGTCTACCAATTGAAGAAGAAAGGCTAGCGTTGGTTTTTGTAGCAGATAAAAAGTCTGCCAAGCTATACAATGGTAGTGCTTACTATCAGGCTCAAGTTTATCTAAATTATTTGTTAGAAAGTTTCGGCATTAAAAATCTAGTTTTTGAACCTGCTAGTTCTCACCAACCAAAAACAGAAACTGGATTGCAAGTAATTGCACCATTTGAAAAATCTCGTTCTGCTTATTGCAAAACTGCAGATGGTATTCTGTTGGGTGTTGTTGGTGAAATTAAGCCAGAAGTTAAATTAGTATTAAAACTGCCAGAGTATGTAGCTGGTTTTGAACTAGACTTAAAAGTGATTGAAGCAAGCCAAAAAACTCTTAAGTACCAAACACTATCGCGTTATCCAATTACAGAGCAAGATATTAGTTTTAAAATAAATGACACAGTTGATTACCAAAGCTTATTCCAAAATGTAGAAGAACTAGTTAATAGAAGCGCCAAAGAACAAGGATATATTTGGAATATTTCACCAGTAGATATTTATCAGGAAGCAAAAGGTATAAAACACATAACCTTGCGCATAAATCTTAGCCATCCAGAGCGAACCTTAACTACAAAAGAAGTTAACAAACTTTTAGATGAAATTGCTGAAGTGTTAGCTATAAAACTAAAAGCCAAGAGATTATAAGAAAGATTAGTATCTATTGCAGTATTGTAACTAAAAAAAGCAATAACCAAAAGCTTTACAAAAAACTAGAAAAATGATATTATATATTGATGTCACCAGAATTACAATCTTCTTTTAAAGATATTCCTTTTACAACTTCCGATAGGTTGCTTACAGCTGAAGACCAAGAGTGGTTAAGTAGCTATGGCGTGGATCCATCTTGGCAAGATGATCAAAGGCTAGCAGAAGAATTAACATTGTTAATTGCAACTGGCTCTAGGCGTTTAGATGAACCAGAAAATCAAACAATTGAGGCTCACGCGCAAATTATGACAGCTCGCGAGAAATTTTTTAGGTTTGTTAGAGTTTCTGATGAGACACTATCATTTTTTATGGTAGAGTCAAATCATCCGACAATCATTCCTTTAGATACTTTTATTGGTACGCAAAGAATGTTTGCTCAGTATGATTTAAACGCCTCTAAAGTTATTAATAAATTCCCAAGTGCACTTGGTTATGCTCCAGAAACTGTCAAAGAAAAATTAGATAACCTAACAACACTAGGCTTAAATGCCACTAAAGTCATTAATACAAAATCAAGTGCACTTGGCTATGCTCCAGAAACTATTAAAGAAAAATTAGATAACCTAACAACGCTTGGTTTAGATGCCACTAAGGTTATTAATGCAAATCCAAATGTACTTGGCTTAGCTCCAGAAACTATTAAAGAAAAAATTGACAACCTAACAACACTTGGTTTAGATGCCGCAAAGGTTATTAATACAAACCCAAGTGCTATTAACTTAGCTCCAGAAACTATTAAAGAAAAAATTGACAACCTAACAACGCTTGGTTTAGATGCCACTAAAATTATTAATAAATTTCCACAAACAATTGGATTAGCTCCAGAAACTATTAAAGAAAAAATTGATAACCTAACAACACTAGGCTTAAATACCACTAAGGTTATTAACACTCATCCAGGTGCACTTGGCCTAGCTCCAGAAACCGTTAAAGAAAAATTAGACAACCTAACAGCACTTGGTTTAGATGCCGCAAAGGTTATTAATACAAGCCCAAGTGCAATTGGCTTAGCTCCAGAATCTGTCAAAGCAAAAATAGATAACCTATCAACACTAGGCTTAGATGCTACTAAGGTTATTAATAAATTTTCAGGTACACTAAGTTTAGCTCCAGAAACTGTTAAAAATAAAATGAAGTTTTTAAGTAGAAGTACTAAACTTTTGCAGTGGGAACATTCTGCACAAGAATTAGTAGAAACTTTTCCATCTATTCTAGGGATTAACATTCAAAAATTACGAATATTAAGGCGGATTGCGTCGCACCATATTAATGAAGCATCAAGATCTGCTGACCCTGGGGTAATTAGTAATGCTTTGTATGTACCTTTAGAAAAATATATTATTATTTTAAGCGAACAAGCAAAAGAAGATTCAAAGCCATTTGAAATAAAAAGTTTTATTAATTCAGCGTATCGACTTGAATTAGATGCTACTCAAAGAAAGCAGAAAGCATTATCTGTAGCTCCACATCTCGGTAGAATTGGAGTTATGTATGCTAATTACCAAAATAAGTAGTTAGTTTAAGCAATTTATTGCTTAATAAATTTAATAAATTAAATTGAATATTAAATTCATAAATAAG
>CAZRVM010000001.1:68785-97649 GCA_964603625.1 uncultured Candidatus Saccharibacteria bacterium | reverse complement strand
TTTGCAGGGGGTATGACGACCATATTGCTGAAATGGCAAGATGATCTCCCAGGACGGGGAAGCCTGGTACTGAAGTATCAGTATACCCTTTGCAATTTCGTGGAGCTCCAGCTCGCCATCTTCCCGCCGATGGTACAGTTCCCACCACTTGAGCTGGAGCTCCACATTTTTTTAATAAGATTTTTTTACTCTTTTTTAAATAGAGTTAAAAATTTGATGTGTATCTAAATCGTTTTTGAGTTGAAAGTTTCTAGAGTTTTTGAGCTACTTTGCTCCTCCTTTCTTACTCCGATTAAATTATTGCATCTGTTCTTTTCCCAGAAATCATAAAATTATTTGTGTTTTGTGCGAAGAGTTTTAAACTATAACAAGTAATGAAGTATATTTGGCGTATTTTAAAATTCACAGCTAACTTGTGGCCATATTATGCTCTTGTTAGTTTTCTAAGTATTTTAATAAGTGTTATGAACTTATCTATGCCCCTATTAACGGGGTGGGCAATAGATGAGATTCGTAAAGGCACTAGCGCTAATGTTAGCTATGTTGTTTGGCTTGCTATTGGTATATTTGTGCTAGATTTTGGAGGTACTATTATATCTAATATCAATGGATATTGGGGAGACTTAATGTCTGCAAAACTCCAAAAAATACTCAGCACTAAATATTACGCACATTTATTAAATTTATCACAAAATTACTTTGATAATGAACTTTCTGGAAAGATTATCAACAGGCTTAATCGGTCTATTTCTCAGATTAGTAGGTTTATGCAAATGTTCAGCAACAATTTCTTACAGTTCATTTTTAGTACAATTTTTGCTTTAGTTGTTGTGTCTATTTATAGCTGGCAAATTGCTCTTTTACTTTTTTCATTGTATCCAATATATATTTTTATGACTATTAGAACGAGTGGAAAGTGGTTAAAATATCAGGCAAAAATAAATTTGCATACAGATATTGCCAGTGGAAGATTTGCAGAAGTAATATCACAAATTAAGGTGGTCAAAAGTTTTAATCAAGAAAATAGAGAGCTAAAAGTTTTTAATAATAATTTTTCTAAAGTAGTAGACATAAATAGACCTCAATCAAGATTTTGGCATACTCAAGATATAAAGAGGCGATCGATTTTAAATGTAATATTTTTGGCAATATTTTTGTTTATTTTTGTTGAAGGAGCTAGAGGCGTATTTACGCCAGGACAAACTGTGGCTCTTATTTTATATGCAATGCAAATAAGAATACCTATTTTTACAATTAGCTTTTTAGTTGAGAACACGCAAAGAGCTGTCGCTGATAGCAAAGATTATTTTGAGGCAATGAATAAAAAGCCGGAAATATTAGATATAGACAATGCGAGTAAGTTAAAAGTTAAAAGAGGAGAAATTGAATTTGACAAGGTTTGTTTTGGTTATGATTCTAAACAAATACTTAGTGACATATCTTTTAAAGTAAAACCAGATTCTAAAGTGGCTTTGGTTGGTGAAAGTGGAGAAGGAAAGACAACACTAACAAATTTACTTCTTAGGCTTTATGATGCAAAGAAGGGTCAAATATTGATAGATGATCAAGATATTTCAAAGGTAACTCAGGAAAGTTTAAGGAAACAAATTGGAGTTGTATTTCAAGAACCAGCTCTATTTAGTGGAACTATAAAAGAAAATATTGCATACGCAAATTTAAAAGCAACTGATGAGCAAATTGTTTCTGCGTCAAAGTCTGCTAATGCTCATACTTTTATAAATGATTTTAAAGATGGATACGATACAGAAATTGGTGAACGGGGCTTAAAACTTAGTGGAGGGCAAAAACAGCGAATCGCAATTGCCAGAGCATTGCTTAAAGATGCGCCAATTTTAATTTTAGACGAAGCAACTTCAAGTTTAGATAGTAAGAGTGAACATATGGTACAAGAAGCTTTGGAAAGGTTAATGAAGGGGCGGACTACAATAATTGTTGCTCACAGATTAAGCACAATTCAGTTTGTTGACCAGATAATTACTCTTAAACAAGGTAAAATTGATGAAATTGGAAGTCCGAGAGAATTATCAAAAAGTGGCGGAATATATTCTCAACTACTTGCGATTCAGTCTGGTAAGGACAAAGAAATTAGAGCTAAAAAACTTCAGAGTTTTGATTTAGCAAACTAAACATAACCGTTTAATCATATTATGAAGCCCTAAAATTAAGAATACTGGTATAATTTATATATGAGCAGAATATCAGTCAGAGCAATTGTTATCAAAGAAAATAAATTATTAGTAATAAACAGAGATAAATTTGGAGAAAAATACACTACTTTGCCGGGTGGACTAGTTATGCTTAATGAACAACCAGAGCAAGCTGTTATTAGAGAATTGAGCGAAGAAACTTCTATAGAAGTTGCAAACCCAAGGTTAATTTTTATTGATCATGCAGAGTTTTATGGCGATCAAATGGTTTATTACTGTGATTACATATCTGGTGAGCCAACTTTGAGACAAGATTCACAAGAATTTGTAATAAACGAGATGGGTAAAAACTTGTATATTCCAACCTGGATGAGTTTAGAAGAGTTGCCTAATGTTAAGTTTGTTTCACCTGAGTTACAACGAGCAATAACAGACGCAGTTACAAACGGTTGGCCACAGGCAGTTGTAGAATTTAAGAGCAACCGTACATAAAATAACTCTCAAAACTACTTGCAGTAAAAAATACTTAGTGCAATGTTTAGAAATGCTTTAAAATATAACTATTACTTAAATAAAAGTAATTGCAAAGTTGGGTTGGGGATTAATTAATTAAGGAGGTAAAATGGCAAAAACAACCGAAAGAGCTTTTGCGCTTAGTTTGGCAATTCTTTTTTTAGTAACCACAATTGGGTTTAGCGGTTATGTGGTTTGGGAAATGATGAACCAAAATAATTCAACAAAAACAGCCCAAGAAGCTCAAGAAGATTCAAACAATAAAAGCCAGGAGGATACAATGAAAGGTCAGCAACTTGCAAATTTTACGCCAGTAAGTGATGTTACAGAATTAAAAATTGAAGATTTAACAGTAGGCACCGGTGCTGAAGCTACAAAAGATTCAACAGTCACAGCTCATTACACAGGAGCTATTGCCAGCACAGGTAAAATTTTTGAAAGTTCTACAAATGGCGAGCCAGCTACTTTTGCACTTAGCCAAGTAATTGAAGGTTGGAAAGAAGGTGTGCCAGGAATGAAAGTTGGCGGTAAAAGACGCTTAATAATTCCAGCCGAAAAAGCCTATGGAGCTCAATCGCCTTCACCAGACATTCCAGCTAATTCAGCACTAGTTTTTGATATTGAATTAATTGGAGTAAAATAGCAAAAAACACAACATATAGCGTATTGACGCTTATGCTTTACGCTATATAATAGAAACGTGCTATAAAAGCAATTTTTATAAAAAATAGATATAACTCACTTTCAAAAAACTAAAGTCTAGTACTTTGACGGTGAAACATCTTTAAAAATGGAGGGCAAAAATGGCTAAAAAGGTTACAATTTATACTACTAATACCTGTGCATATTGTGTAATGGTAAAGAAGTTTCTAAGCTCTAAAGGGCAAACATATGAAGAGGTTAATCTAGACCAAGATCCATCACGACAAAAAGAGGCACTAGATATAAGTGGGGCTTTGACAGTTCCTGTTACGGTGGTAACAAAAGAAGACAATAGCAACGAAGTAGTTGTTGGTTATAATTTATCTAAATTGGCACCAGCAATTGCCTAAAAGTCAATTTAGCTACTTTTGCTTTTAAAATAACGAAATTAACGGAGTTTGATTATGGCTGAACAGATTATTGATGTTGTTACGGTTGGAGCAGGGCCAGCTGCCTTGAGTGCCGCTATTTATACTACCAGAGAAGATTTAAAAACTGTTTTATACGAAAAGGCAGTTGTGGGAGGATTAGCGGCGATTACTGACTGGGTAGATAATTACCCAGGCTTCCCTAAAGGTTTGGCTGGGTTAGATTTAGCAGAAGATTTGCGCAAGCAAGTCGAAAGGTTTGGGGCCGAAATTAGACTTGGCGAAGTAACAGCTATTAAACTAAATACTGATGGAACAAAGACTCTGTCTACAACTGATGGAGAAATTAAAGCAAAAGCTGTTTTGATTGCGACAGGAAGTGATTATAAAAAAATTGGAGTACCTGGCGAAGCAGAATTTTATGCCCGAGGTGTACATTATTGCGCAACCTGTGACGGTGCTTTTTATAGAGATAAAAAGTTAGTGGTAGTAGGAGGCGGTAATTCAGCTGTGCAAGAAGCTTTATTTTTAACGAAATTTGCAAGTTCAATTGAAATGCTAGTCAGAAGTAAGCTTAGAGCCTCAGATGTTCTGATTAAAGAATTGAATCAAAATAAGAAGATTAAAGTTCATTTACAAACCACCACAGACGAAATAGTCGGTAAAGATAATAAAGTTGTTAAAGTAATTGGCACTAAGAACGGTAAAAAAATTGAGTTTGAAACTGATGGTGTGTTTATATTTGTAGGCTTACTGCCGAATACAAATTTCTTAAAGGGCAGTAAGATCGAGCTTGACGAAGTTGGCTTAGTAAAGACAGATTTAAATCTTCAAACAAATATGCCAGGAGTTTTTGCTTGTGGTGATGTGCGAAGTGGAGCTACTATGCAAATAGCTTCAGCAGTGGGCGAAGGTGCAACATCGGCTCTTCGAATTCGTGAATATTTAGAAAATAAACTTTAAAACTAGCGAATAGTACTTCTAATAACCCTCAAAAGCATCTGTGATTATTTGGTTACTCGGAAAACCAGTTTTAATTAACTCTTCCTTAAAAGTTGTTACCATTTTTTTAGTACCAGAAATGTATACGTGAGTTCGTGAAGTTATTGGTGTAAGTTTTTTGACGGCACTTAGCGATAATTTTTCGTTGGTGTCTTGTTGTTTTGCTGAAGGTTTAGTTACGAAATAGAAGACGGGCACAGAACTTAAAAGTTTTCTCTCAATAAAGTCACTTTGGTGTTTGGTAGCATAGATTAGTTTAATATCTCTCCTTTGATTAGTATCTTTTAGCCATTTGAGTATACTTCTAACAGGCGTTATAGCAATTCCGCTAGCTATAAATAAAAGAGGTATAGACTCATCAATCGGCAATATGAAATCTCCAATTGGCTCGGTATAGGTTAATTTATCGCCTAGTTTAAGGTTTAGCAGATTTTCTTTAAAGCTAGATTTTTTGCTAGATATTCTGGTTGTAATTGCAAGTAATGGTTCGGTTGGAGATGAATAAATGGTAAATTTTCGCATACTTCCACGATAATCAGGAGTTTTATGAGGTGCGGTTAATTCTAGGTATTGACCGGGAACATTGTTAACAGCTTTTTTAGTGCTAAAGTAAAATGTATAAACATTTTTATTTAATTTAACTTTTTTTTCAAAAAGTGCAATCACGATTCTAAATTTTTCAAATTATCTGGGTAATCAGTACAAATATTTACTTCACGATAAAATAGTTTTATTAAATTAGCGATCCAGAGTTTATTAATTGTATAAGTGTATATTTTTAACCCTTTGCGTTTTGCCAAAAGGTAAGTTAATGGATTCAAAACACCATAATTTAGCCCGATTCCATCGGCTTTCATTTTGCTGGCTTTATTGATAATTTCAAACGGACTATGGTGTTCTAGTACAAAACAAAAACTTTCTGGGCTTAACTTTTTGATAGTTCTTATGTGCTGGTGATTGAAAGAAGCAAATTGCATGTTTACATTTGGGTAGTTTTTAGTGATTTTTAAAACGATTTCAGGTTTCATAGTACCCTTGAGCTCAATAATAACTGTCTTGTTGACTAAAATTTTCAGCGCTTCTTCTAAGGTTGGTAAGTTAGGGCAAATTAATTGCAAATGCCGAAGAGTGTTATTTTTAACACTTAAGTTAATACCAAAACAACGCCGTAAATCGGAATCATGATTAAGGACAATATGCTGATCTTTGGTTTGTCTGATATCAATTTCTATAATATCTGCGCCAGCATTTAAACCTGCCTTGATAGACTCAATGGTGTTCTCAAGAGCTAATCCAGTAGCACCCCTATGACCAATAATTTTCATAATATATTACTGTGTATTATAATGACAATATGAGTGAAAATGCAACCAAGGATGATGTGAGACAAATTGTGCGAGAAGCGGTTGACGATCTTTCTGAAATTATTGCTAATTTCGCCACTCAGGTAGATGAACGCTTTAATCGACTAGAAGATCGGATGGATAAACTAGAGTAGTCACTTCAACGCTTATTGGCTACAGTAGACGGCTTTGTTGTATAAAAACAGGTAAGCTCGGAAAAAAATTATAAGATAATAATATTAGGAGGAAAGTAACAAATGGCAGATTTTAATAAAATTTTGGACGCTGGAGATGTTGAAGGTGGCATAATCAATACCGTAATTGAAATCCCTAAGTGGTCTACTTTAAAGGTAGAGTGGAATCGAGAGTTGGCAATTTTTGAGCTAGATAGAGTTGAACCTAGTATTTTTGCAAAACCAGTTAACTATGGTTTTATTCCTCAAACACTAGATGATGATGGCGACGAGCTAGATACATTAGTGCTTACAAATGATCCTATTCCAACGGGGGTATATTTGAAAGCTAAGGTAATTGGTGTGCTAAAGTTTGTAGACGACAATGAAACTGATGATAAAATAATTTGCGTACCCGCCGATGATCGTAACACTGATAATGCAATTAGTTCATTAGACGACCTGCATCAACAATGGCGTAATAAAATTGAGCATCATTTTAGCCATTACAAAGACCTCAAAAAACCGGGCTCAACTAAAGTTGTTGGTTGGGGCGATGCTGAAGAGGCCAAAAAAATAATTAAGGAATGCCAAACCCGCTGGAATCAAAATAAATAAAAAAAGTAAATTCTTATTTTTGTTCGTGATATAATAAGCAATGAAATAGAGGGGGGTAACTATGAAGACAAAAGTTGCAATTAATGGTTTTGGCAGGATTGGGCGAAATGCTTTTAAGATTGCATTTGACCGACCAGATATTGATATTGTGGCAATTAATGACTTAACTAGTACGGAAACACTAGCTTATTTGTTAAAACACGATAGCACCTATGGTGCTTATAGTAAAAATGTATCATTTGATGAGCATAATATAATAATTGATGGTTACAAAATACCCGTAACGGCAGAAAAAGATCCGACAGTTTTGCCTTGGAAAGAGCTAGAAGTAGATGTTGTAATTGAGTCTACTGGACGATTTACCAAAAGTGAAGATGCTCGGATGCATATTAAAGCTGGTGCAAAAAGAGTAGTAATTTCTGGCCCAACTAAAAGTGCCGATGCTGATACAATTGTGCTAGGTGCAAATGATGAAAAATTAGAAAAGTCTACGGATGTTATTAGTAATGCAAGTTGTACAACGAATTCACTGGGAGCTATTATGTCTATCTTAGATGAGGCTTTTGGAATTGAGAAAGCAATGCTGACAACGGTGCATAGTTATACGGCGAGCCAGGTTTTGCAAGATGGTCCAGCTAAAGATATGCGAGAATCAAGGGCGGCAGCTGAAAATATTGTACCAACAACAACCGGAGCAGCTATTGCGGTTGCTTTGACTGTTCCGCAACTGAAAGGAAAGTTTGATGGTATGAGTGTGCGAGTGCCAACCCCAGTTGTTTCTTTGAGCGATATAACCATGGTGTTTAAAAAGACAGCTACAAAAGATGAGATAAATCAAGTAATAAAAGATGCGATTAAGCAACCTTTTTATCAGGGCATTTTAGATGTAAGCGAAGAACCACTTGTAAGCAGCGATTTCATTGGTAATAGCCATTCGGGAATTGTTGATTTGTTGTTAACAAATGTTGTGGCTGGCAATTTAGCTAAAGTTGTTGTTTGGTATGACAATGAGTGGGGTTATAGCAATAGATTAGTAGAGGTAGTCGCCGATGTTGGCAAAATATTAAACCAGTAACTTTGAAATAATATTAGGATTTTAAAAAATGTTAATTTTAAATTATGAAGTAAAGCGAAAATGATATGACTATATTTTTAGGGGCGGATCATAACGGGTTTAGATTAAAAGAACATTTAGAAAATTATTTAC
The DNA here is from genome assembly GCA_964603625.1 of uncultured Candidatus Saccharibacteria bacterium. Taxonomy (GTDB): domain Bacteria; phylum Patescibacteriota; class Saccharimonadia; order Saccharimonadales; family JAGQNJ01; genus HK-STAS-PATE-36. The sequence goes on along the minus strand of CAZRVM010000001.1, from coordinate 89,555 downwards.
GGCAATTGGGGCATAAAGTTAAGGATGTAAGTGGAAATAAATATGACCCACAAGATGATTTTCCGTTTCATGCATCTCGAGTGGCAACAAATGTATTGGCCAACCCAGGTAGTGTTGGAATTTTAGCTTGTGGTAGCGGGCAAGGCGTTGCGATGGCGGCTAATCGTTTTAAGGGAATTCGCGCAAGTTTAGTTTGGAGTATTCAAGAAGCAAAAGTTTCAAGAAACGATGACGATGCTAATGTACTATGCTTACCAGCCGATACACTGACTAATTTAGATAGAGCCAAAGATATAACTGATGCTTGGTTAAATACACCTTTTGAGGGTGCGCCAAGATTTTTAAGAAGAATAAAAGCCATGGACGAATTAACTTAAAATGCCGGTTGTTTGTCCTACGGTTTTAGCTATTGATGCACACGAGTTTCAATCTCAGATGAATAAAATAAAGTCTTTTGCAAAACGAATTCAGATTGATTTAACAGATGGAGTTTTTGCACAAAATCCAACAATTGCTCTGGAACAAGTTTGGGTACCAGACTCAATATTAGCTGATTTGCATTTGATGTATCAGAATCCTGAAAAGTATATTGATGAGGCACTAAAATTAAAACCAAATATGATAATAGTTCATGCTGAAGCTGATGGTAATTTTTTAAAGATTGCCGATAAAGCTCACAAACAAGGCGTAAAGGTTGGCGTTGCATTACTTGCCAAGACATCTACACACAGAATAAAGCCATCATTGCCCGAAATTGATCATATTTTAATTTTTAGTGGAGATTTGGGCAAGTTTGGAGGCATTGCAGACACTCATTTATTGAGTAAAATACAACAGTTAAAAGAATGGAAAGATAATTTAGAATTTGGTTGGGACGGTGGAATTAATGATAAAAACATTAAACAAATAGCAGATGGTGGCGTAGATGTGTTAAATGTAGGAGGTTATATACAAAATTCAGTGGAACCTTTAACAAGTTTTAATACGCTCAATAATTTAATAGCATAAGTGTGATAAACTATAGGTAATGGCAGATAAAGCTTATTCTTCAAAAGATTTAGAGTTAAAAGCAAACTCAATTAGGGAAGATATTATAAAAATGCTAGAACAAGCTGGTAGCGGACACAGTGCTGGACCACTTGGTTTGGCTGATATTTTTACGGCTTTGTATTTCGATATTTTAAAACACAACCCTAAAAAACCAGATTGGAATGAACGAGATATTCTGTTACTTAGTAATGGACATTGCGTTCCGGTACAATACGCATCTATGGCTCATGCTGGATATTTTGCAAAAGCTGAACTTATGACATTAAGACATTTTGGTTCGCGTTTGCAGGGTCATCCTGAAAGATTGAGATTGCAGGGTCTTGAAAATACTAGTGGGCCACTTGGTTGTGGGTTGAGTCAAGCCTGCGGTATGTCTTTAGCGATGCAAATGAACAATGATACTCACCGCTGGGTTTATGTAGTTATGGGCGATGGTGAGTTGAACGAAGGAAATGTTTGGGAAGCAGCGATGCTAGCGCCTAAATATAATTTACATAATATTATTGGTATTATTGATAGAAATAATATTCAAATAGACGGCACCACTGAAGATGTGATGCCACTCGAAGATTTAAAAGCGAAATGGGAAGCTTTTGGCTGGCATGTTCAAGAAATTGATGGTAATAATATTGAAAATGTTATTGATGCTTGTGCTATGGCACGAGCAATAACCGAAAGGCCTAGTATAATTATTGCTCATACGATTCCCGGTAAGGGCATAGATTTTATGGAATATAATTTTAAATGGCATGGCGGTGCACCTGGAACTGGTGTTCCAAATAAAGAGCAAGCTAAGCAAGCATTATTTGAACTACGAACTTTAGGGGGAAAGATTAGGAGCGAGGGTGAGTAATTTAAATTTAGCTCATAGTGAGTGGCTTAAAAGTGATGTTAAGCTAGAACCTAATCGAGCTGGTTTTGGAAGGGGTTTACTCGAGGCAGGCAAGCATAATGATAATGTAGTAGCGGTGTGTGCCGACTTAACAGAATCTACTCAAATGCATCTATTTAGAGAAGCATTTCCAGAAAGATTTGTTGAAGTGGGGGTTGCCGAGCAGAACCTTGTTACTGTTGGCTCGGGGCTAGCATCACAAGGTAAAATACCTTTCGTCAGTAGTTATTCAGCGTTTAGCCCTGGCCGAAATTGGGAACAAATTCGAACAACTATATGTTTGAATGATCAACCTGTAAAAATTGTTGGCTCACATGCTGGCGTTAGTGTCGGCCCAGATGGTGCCACTCATCAAATGTTAGAAGATATTGCATTAATGCGAGTTTTGCCAAATATGTGTGTTTTTGCACCTTGCGACAGCATAGAGGCTGAAAAAATCACTAAATTGTTGGCAAAATATCAACACCCTGCTTATTTAAGATTAGCCCGAGAAGCCGTGCCAATAATCACCACTATAGATACTCCTTTTGAAATTGGTAAAGCTTATGTTTATGATCAAGGAAGTGATGTTACTATAATTGCCACCGGAACTATGACATATCAAGCTTTGGTGGCATCAGAAATACTTTATAAAGATGGGATTGAGGCTGAAGTAATTCATTGCCCAACCATAAAACCATTTGATGCAACTACAATTTTGAAGAGTGTTAAAAAAACCAAAAGAGTAATTACAGTTGAAGAACACCAGATTGCTGGCGGACTGGGTGGTCTAGTGGCAGAGTTCTTAGGCGAACATTATCCTGTGCCACTTAAGCGGGTTGGCATGAAAGATCGTTTTGGTGAAACAGGCAAACCAAGTGAGTTATTAGAATATTTTGGGCTAACAGCTAAACACATTGCGCTTGAAGCATATGAAATATGTAAAATTAAGTAGGAGGTAATTTCAATGGCATTAACTTTAAGACAAATGAGGCAAAATTGTGCTGATGCCAGAGCGTTAATGGAACGGTCTAGAAGAGGCAAGTTTGCAGTTGGAGCCTTTAATTTAGATAATCAAGAAACTCTGGTTGCTGTAGCTAGAGCTGCTCAAAAAACCAAAGCACCAGTTTTAGTAGAAGTTAGTCATGGCGAAGTTCAGGCAATGGGGCTTGATAATGTTCGTGATATGGTAGATAACTACAAGTCAGAATATGGTATAGAAATGTATATTAATTTAGATCATAGCCCAAGCGTTGAGGCGGCACTTGATGGGGTAGAAGCTGGTTTTGAATTTATCCATATTGATATCTCACAGGCAAACCATGATGCTACCGATGAGCAAATAATTGAGGCAACAAAAGAAGTTGTAAGTTATGCTCGGCTAACTGGTGCGTTGGTTGAAAGTGAGCTTCATTATTTTGGTGGAAGTTCTAATTTGCATAAAGAAAAAATAGATTACGAAGAAGTCAAAAAAACGCTTAGTACACCAGAAGGTGCTAAAGATTTTGTAGAACAGACAGGTATTGATACTCTTGCGGTAGCGATTGGCAATTTGCATGGTAAATATCCTGTGCCAAAAAAATTAGATTTAAAATTGTTAGCTCAAATCAGAAAGGCGATAGATTGTAATATTAGTCTTCATGGTGGTAGTGGTACGCCTGGTCATTATTTTGAAGAGGCATCTAGAATTGGTGTGAGTAAAATTAATATAAACTCTGATATGCGGGTTGCTTATCGAAATACGTTAGAAAAAGTTTTAAAAGATAACGAAGATGAATATGCAGTAGTAAAGTTAATGGGGAAGGTCATAAAAGAGGTTCAAAAAGTTGTAGAATCTAAAATTGCTGTATTTGGATCTTCTGGCAAGGCTAAGCCATAATAATAAATAGGGGGGTAGTTTGAAAAAGATACACATAGTAGCAATCGGGGCAGCTGTGTCTGATGTTTTTCTAGAGGGTAAAATTTTTAAGCCTGTAAAAGACGGGGAAGACTTAGTAAATAGTTTTGAGCTGGGTACTAAAAATGAAATTGAAAATATAACCCAGAGTGTAGGTGGTGGAGCGACCAACGCAAGTGTAACATTTGCTAGATTTGGGCTCAATAGTTGGTTTATGGGCAAGGTAGGTAATGATATTGCTGGAAAGGTAGTTGTAGATTCTCTGAATAATGAAAATGTTAATACAAGTCTTGTTAAAATTTCTAGCCAGTTTGGTACTGGTTATTCTGCCATTTTACTTTCGCCTACCGGAGAACGAACAATTTTAACTTACAGAGGCGCTTCGGCTAATTTTAAGTTGAATTCTGCAAATTTTAAATCGGTAAAGCCAGATTGGTTTTATATTAGCTCATTGTCTGGAGATATTGATGCTTTAGAGACCATTGTGGCCTATGCTAAAAAAAAGAAAATTAAAATTGCTATAAATCCAGGTAAAGGTGAGCTTTTGAAGCACAGACGCTTTATTAAATTGTTACCAGATTTTGAGATTTTAAGTATTAATAAAGAAGAAATAGAGCAGTTGTTCGGAACTGCAGACTTGTTTACGCTTCTAAAAAAAGCAAATAAATATGTCAATACAGTTGTAGTTACTGATGGCGCTAAAGGCTCATATGTGATTGATGGGCAAAAAATTTATAAAGCTGGAATGTATAAAGATGTTAAGGTTGTAGATAGGGCTGGAGCAGGTGATGCATTTTGCAGTGGTTTTGTAGCAATGGTTGCCAGCGGCCAATCAATTGAGCAGGCAATAACTTATGGTAGTGCAAACTCAACCAGTGTTGTAGGTAAAATTGGTGCTAAAGCTGGTATTTTAAGGTCTAGCCGAGGCTTGGATCAAATGAAAATTAGCATAACTAATTTGTAGTCAGTAAGCCGTTTATGGTAATCTTATAGTATATGTCGCGAATGCTTGCCGAACTTTTAAACGCAAAAGAACCACTATTCTCTATGAGCATAAAACAATTAGAGCAAGCTAGCGGAAACCCAAGTGCCGATGTTAGGCTTACTGCCGAGATTGTTGGTTCAATAAGACTAAAGACAGAAGAGCTTGGCCTTGATCCAGACGATACTTCGCCCCGAGAACTTCACTCAGCTTTAATGGCAAAAATTGAAGAGCATAACCTACGCCTTATTAAGCAAATTGGCGGTAAGCCAGACAGCACTCCAGCAGAACTTATGCCTTTGATGCGAAAAACTTGGCAAAAATTTGATGCTCCAAAAGATTGTTGGGTTATTAAGAGAACGGTGGCAAAAGCCATGCTTAAAAAGATGCCCCCTAGAGCCATAATGAAACATTTAGGTTATCGTTCAGTTGACAGTATGCTTAAGCATGAAAACTTAGGTGAAATTTATGGTGCATTAAGATTTGCCGAGACTCCCGATTGGTTGAATAATTTTAATGAGCAATATAGTAGTTTAAAGCCATCAGATTTTGTTACAAGACAAATAGAAATTATTGAAATGCCGCTTGAGAGGTGGGGGGATTTAGCAGCGCCATTTATTCATAAGAAAAAACACAATATAACTCATCTAAAAGAACTAGGTGTTATTTTAATGCTACCAATTAGCCCTAAAGCAAATTTACGAGGCATTGCAATATTTACCCTGCCTTTATTATTTCATTATTTACAGGAGATTAAACTTTATTCTACATTTTTTAAAATGCAACAGGTTAAACCTAATTTTGGAAAAGTACTGGTAGAAACTTTAATTGCCGACCCAAGTAGTGCAGCCGTTATGGCTGGTAGTAAAATACACTGGCGAGTTATTCAACGCTATTTTGGCAAATTGGATGAAAAGAAGTATCCTAAAATTTTTGAGCCACATGTTCAACCAGAAGATTTGCATTGGCGTAGAGCTAGTGAATATTTATACGAGCTAGATCCAGACTTAAAGTTTTGGCAAGATTTAGATTATGTTGGAGTGATGGATAAAGACGGCAGACCGGTAGTGCTTAATATGTATGATGTTGCTGCTTCATATGTAACTAAAGCTTCTTTTGCTAGCAGGACGATTTATCATTTTAGAGATGCACTTTGGAATGAAATCTTTGTACGCTATATGGGTCAAAAGAACTTAGAGCAACAGGTTTTAGCTCAACTAGATAATGACCTAATAAACCCAAATACTTTGAAAGTTTAAAAGTTAAACCAGCCTTTATTATCAGTGGGCACATAGAGAGGTGATATAATTATATTAAGAAATGCATAACGAAGAAAGTATTAAGCTACTAGTAAGACGAAGGCTAATTGATTCTGCTGAAGGGCGATTGATTGGTGTTTTGGAAGAGTTCAACAAGGCTTTTAATATTCTAGAAAAATATAAATATACTGTGTCTATTTTTGGTTCAGCACGAGTTTTGCCATCGGTAAGTAGTTATAAAAAAGCCTATGAAGTAGCACAAGCACTAGCCAAAAATGGTTACGCAATAGTAACTGGGGGTGGTGGTGGCATAATGGAAGCCTCAAATAAAGGGGCATTTGATATTCAAAAACCTTCTATTGGTTTTAATATAGAGCTTCCTACTGAACAACATTTAAATTTGTATACAACTGAACATTATAGTTTTGAACATTTTTTTGGACGCAAGGTTGCCTTAACCTTAAATGCCAATGCTTATATATTTTTTCCGGGTGGTTTTGGAACCCTAGATGAACTTTTTGAAATTTTAACACTTGAGCAAAACTATATCATTCCTAGAGTTCCAATTATTTTATATGATAGTGAATTTTGGCTTCCATTAAGAGAATTTATAAACAATACCTTAGCTAGTAAGTACAAAACGATTAGCCCTAAAGACAGTAATATATTTAAAATAAGTGATTCAGTTGAAGAAATTGTAAAAATTGTTGATGAGTACAAACAAGAATCATATGTTGAGCCTTTTGAGCCCAAACTAAGCAACTTAGTTAAAGAATAAATATTGATTAGCTAAAACTAGCTTATAATAGGTTTGTGAGTAAGTTTAAATTAAATAGTGAATTTCAACCAACTGGCGATCAGCCATCGGCTATTAGCAAATTAGTTAGGGGTTTAGCAAAAAGCCAGAAAGAACAAGTATTACTGGGCGTAACAGGTTCTGGTAAAACTTTCACTATGGCAAATGTGATAGAGCAAGTTCAAAGACCTACGCTGGTTTTGTGCCACAATAAAACATTAGCTGCTCAACTTTATAATGAGTTTAAGAAATTTTTTCCAGAAAATGCAGTTCATTATTTTGTAAGTTATTTTGATTATTATCAGCCAGAAGCATATATTGCTAGAAGCGATGTTTATATTGAAAAAGATAGTCAAATAAATGAAGAGATAAACAGATTAAGACATGCTTCAACTGACGCACTTTTATCAAGGCGAGATGTTTTAATTGTTGCTAGTGTTAGTTGTATTTATGGAATTGGTTCGGTAGATGATTACGGCGGAATGAGCATTACTATAAAAATTGGTGAACGGCGTTTGCGTGATAAATTTTTGCGTCAACTTACAGATATACAGTACCATAGAAATGACATAGATTTTGCAAGAGGTAATTTTAGGGTCAGAGGAGATGTTGTAGATATCTTTCCGGCTAGCCAAGAAACTGCTTATAGAATTGAGTTTTTCGGAGATGAAGTAGAAAAAATTAGCCAAATAAATTATTTAACTGGTGAGATTATAGCCAAACCAAAATCGGTAGTAATATTTCCGAATTCTCATTATGTAACTCCAAAAGAGAAATTGAAAATTGCAATAACTGAAATCCGAACTGAATTAAGCCAAAGATTAAAGTTTTATAAGAAAAATGGCCAACTCTTAGAAGCTCAGAGGCTAGAACAAAGAACAAATTTTGATTTAGAAATGTTAGAAGAAACAGGTTTTGTTAAAGGCATTGAGAATTACAGTCGATATTTAACAAATCGAGAGCCAGGCGAACAACCAGCAACACTACTAGATTATTTTCCTGATGATTATTTGTTGTTTGTTGACGAATCTCATATGACATTACCTCAAGTTCGTGGTATGTATAATGGCGATCGTGCGCGGAAAGAAGTTTTAGTGGACTATGGTTTTAGATTGCCTAGTGCACTTGATAATCGGCCACTAACTTTCTCTGAGTTTGAAAGACATATTAATCAGGCTATTTATGTTAGTGCCACCCCTGCTGAATATGAGCTAAGCCGTAGCCCTAAACCAATAGAACAAGTAATAAGGCCAACTGGTTTGATTGACCCAAAAATATATGTAAAACCAGTGGCTGGCCAAGTTGATGATCTAATTGCTGAAATTCGTAAAACAACAGCCAAAAACCAAAGAGTGTTAGTTACGACGCTAACTAAACGAATGGCTGAAGATTTAACAGATTATTTACAAGAATTATCAATTAAAGTTGCTTATTTACATAGCGAAGTAGACACTCTAGATAGAACTGATATCTTAAGAGATTTAAGACTGGGAGTTTATGATGTTCTGGTAGGAATTAATTTGCTTCGTGAAGGTATCGATTTGCCCGAAGTAAGTTTAGTGGCCATCTTAGATGCCGATAAAGAAGGTTTCTTGCGTAGTGAACCAGCTTTAGTTCAAACAATTGGGCGTGCAGCTCGGCATATTGAAGGGCGCGTGATAATGTATGCCGATAAAATTACAGGTAGTATGAAGCGAGCGATTGATGAAACTAATCGGCGAAGACAAATTCAAACCAAATATAATTATGATAATCAAATTACTCCAAAAGGTATTGCTAAGGCAGTTGAAGAAAGAATGCGCTCAGAGGACGACTCGTCTAAAAAGCCAAAACTTAATTTAAACAAAATTCCAAAAGATGAATACTCAATGCTCATAAAAGATCTAACCAGCCAAATGGATTTAGCATCAGCAAATCTAGAATTTGAAAAAGCTGCTGAACTACGCGATATGATTAGCGAAATCAAAAGTAAGCTTTAGTTTATAGTTCGTCTTCTTGTAAGCTACTTGCAGTTAAATAATCAAGTTTTTTTTCTAAAATTCTGGGGTCAGCAATTGAAATATGTGTTCCTGTTCTGAGTGTTATTGTAGCAAGTGAGCCAATGGTGTTAAGGATTTTTAAAACTTGCTTTTTTTGATTAGCTAAACTGTGGTTAAATAACACGAAATGCTCATGTTGTTTAGTTGGTAAATGCGATAAAAGCAAACCAAATTCACCACTAAAAAGAGCTTGCGATAACATTAAATTACCTAGTAAACGGTTGGGGTTGTTCTCTAACGATTTAGAACATTCTTTTAAATCAATTTCAGCATGCGAAGCCATGCGACCAATTTGTTTTATTAAAGATAATATTTCTTTTGGAGCATAACTAGGGTGGTCTAGAGCTTTTTTAATGTCTTGGCGACCAAATTTTTGCACAAAACAAGGATCTACCAAAAACGCATCTATAATTTCTCTGTTGTGATCTTCGGCATATGAGATTACACCCGCACCTTGCATTGCTCCGTTTGAATCCCCGTGAAGATAGATTCTATTGGAATCAAAGTAATAACTAAGGCCATCTTTAGAATCATAATCAAGAACTGTGTGCATATCGTGAGCACCACGCGATAGCTTGCTTGGTTTGTTCTCAGACACACCTTTAATTAGAGTATGTTTACCTCGCTGTAAAAAAGCATCGCTGGTTATTTTATTGATACCACCGTCTAATCTAGTCCACCATGCAGGTATAGATACTACTAATTGGTCAGCACTATGATGGTTGCTGAGCCCAATTATTTCGCTATGTTGCTGGCCGTCACTCATTGTAACTTTTCTTTGCCAATATTTGCCATCTGTACTATCTAAATCACTGCGCCTTCTAGTTGCAATTTTATCAATGCCTTCAGAATATTTTGGCAAAGGAGTGTTTATCAGTTCTTGAATGTCTGAGCTGTGTTGACCTACTTGGTCAAGTTCTTTGCTTTCTAATTCTTTATTTAAAAAGCTTTCATAACTTAGAGTTTGTGGCATAACAAGTCCTTTACCTGTAATGTTGACTTAATTATACAACATTAGCGCAAGCTTTTCTAAGTTAACTTTAGTTTAAATAAGTACCTATCCAACAGCCATTTAAGAAAAATCTGCTATAATGGGTGTAAATGGCAAAAATTACAAGTGAAGATGTATTAAAATTGGCAAGATTAAGTAAACTAACTTTAACTGAATCGGAACTAATAGAGTTTACAGCAGAAATTAGTCGAATAATGCACTACATAGATCAACTTAGCGAAGTAGATGTAACCGGCTTACAACCAACTGCACAAGTTACAGGGCTTACAAATGTAACTCGTGAAGATGAAATTTTAGATTACAAAATTACCAATGAAGATTTATTAAAAAATTTGCCTGCTCGCAAAGATAATTATATAAAAGTAAAACGAATTTTAGGCTGATATTATGCAAAAAAATTGGCCAGATATTAAAACAATTGTTTCAGATGTTAAGACTGGTAAAGTTTTAGCTGAAGATATGGTAAAGGAAAGCTTAGATAGAATAATTAAAAACAAAGAATTCAAAACTATTATAGCCACAACCGAAGCAAGAGCTTTAAATAGAGCCAAACAAATTGATCAGTCAGTTAAAAGTGGAGAAACTGTTGGTAGGCTAGCGGGTGTTCCATTTATAGCTAAAGATAATTTTCTTGCATTTGGTGCTAATACAACTACTGGTAGCAATATGTTAAAAGGTTTTGATAGTCCATATCAGGCAACTGCAATTGAAAAACTTGAAGACGAAGGTGCTATTTGTGTTGCCAAAGCTAATTTAGACGCTTTTGCTCATGGGTCAAGTACAGAGAATAGTGATTTTTTTACTACTTTAAATCCTTATGATAAAACGAGAGTTCCAGGAGGTTCTTCTGGTGGATCTGCCTCAGCAGTTGCTTTAAATTTAACTCCTTTTACGCTAGGGACAGATACCGGGGGGTCAATAAGGTTGCCAGCAAGTTTTTGTGGCGTAGTTGGTTTTAAACCCACTTATGGATTAGTTTCTAGGAGTGGTGTAGTGGCAATGGCTAGTAGTGCCGATGTGGTTGGGCCAATTGCTAGTTCAATTAATGATGTAGCTGAGGTTCTTGATGTCATTTCTGGTAAGGATGAGCTAGATAGTACCACAATAAATAAAGATCCATTAGGCTATACTAACTTAAGTGAGCCAACTAACCTAACCATTGGTGTAGTTAAAGAGTATTTTGGAGAAGGTTTAAATGTTGAAGTAAAAAAAATAATTGAATTGCAAATTCAAAAACTGAAGAAGGCGGGTCATAAAATTAAAGAAATCAGTATCCCGACCTTGCCTTTAGCGTTAGCTTGCTATTATGTTCTTTGTCCGGCAGAGATTTCTAGTAATTTAAGCAGATATGATGGTCAGCGTTTTGGTTTTAGCTCTAATAAGGCTGATAATTTAGAACAGAGTTATGAATTTTCCAGAACAGAAGGTTTTGGCAAGGAAGCTAAAAGACGTATTATGATTGGTACTTATGTATTAAGTTCAGGTTATTATGACGCCTATTATAATCGGGCTCAAACAGTTAGAACTAAATTAATTAACGAGTTCAATAAAGCGTTTGAGCAGGTAGATATCTTACTAGGGCCAACAGCACCAGATGTTGCCTTTAAAATTGGGCAAAAAGCTAATGATCCTCTAGCAATGTATTTAACTGATATAATGACGGTTGGTGCTAATTTAGTTGGAATTCCTGCTATAAGCTTACCAGTAGGTAAAGTTGGTAAATTGCCGGTTGGTTTGCAGTTAATGGCTAGCCAAAAATCAGACAGGCAATTACTTGCCATATCTTTAGAAGTAGAAAGGAATAATAAATGAGTTTTGAGAGATTGGTTATTGTGTTTATTGGAATTATATTTTTTCTAATAATTGCTTTTTTGGTGGTTAAATTTGTGCCTAAGCGAACTCGTAAATCTACCTTTAGAGCTAAATGGAAAGAAATTTACCAATTTTGTGCTCACAAAGAAACTTGGCCAACAGCTTTAACTCGCGCAGACGAACTGTTAGATATGGCACTTCAAAGGCGTAGATATAAAGGAAAAAATATGGGTGAAAGATTAGTGGCAGCACAAAAGAAATTTACTGATAATGATAGTCTGTGGCAAGCCCATAAATTATCAACCAAAGCTAGCGAACAGCCAAAGCTTAGGTTGAGAGAGAAAGATGTAAAGCAAGCACTAGCAAGTGTTATGCAGGGCTTAAAAGACTTAGATGTGATATGAGATTTAGGGAGGTCTAAATGAGTTTAGATGAGTTTAAACAACAGGGTTACTTGCCAACAATAGGTATAGAATGTCATGTTCAGCTAAAAACTAAAACTAAACTTTTTGCTGGGGTAATTAATGATGCTCGCGATGCGTCTCCCAATAGTCTAATTAGCCATATTTGTTTAGGTATGCCGGGAGCTTTACCGGTTTTAAATCAAAAAGCTGTAGAACTTGCCGTTCAGGCTTCTTTTGCACTTGGGGTGGCTCCTCAAAAATTCAGTAAATTTGATAGAAAACATTATTTTTACCCAGATTTACCAAAAGGCTACCAAATTACTCAATTTGATTTACCGATAATATTGGGTGGCTTTGTTGATATTGTGGTTAATGGTAAGCCCTACAAAATTAATGTAACTAGAGCTCATCTAGAAGAAGATGCGGGTAAAAATTTGCATCCAAATGGCAAGAGCTATAGTTTAGTAGACCTTAATAGAGCTGGCACACCTTTGCTTGAAATTGTTTCTGAACCTGAAATTCACACTGCGACACAAGCTAGAGCTTATGCTTATCAACTGTATTTGTTGATGCGGTATAGCGGTGTGTCTGATGCCGATCTTTTTCAGGGAAATATGCGGTTTGATGTAAATGTTTCGGTAAGTAAAACAAGTCAACTAGGCACAAGAACTGAAACTAAAAATTTAAATTCATTTAAGAGTGTCGAGAAAGCAGTTGATTACGAAATCAAACGACAAATAGATATTCTAGAGTCAAAAGGTCAGGTGATCGTTCAAGAAACACGAGGCTGGGATGATGCTAAGCAAAAAACTTTTAGTCAACGATCAAAAGAAGAAGCGCATGATTATAGGTATTTTCCAGAGCCAGATGTTCCGCCAATTATTTTAGATGACACATCCGTTTCAAAAATTAAAGAAAATATGCCGGTTTTACCAAATAAGTTAAAAAACCAGTTATCTAAATATGATTTATCTGAATCAACTATTGACACGCTAATAGATAATATGCCGACCGGAAAGTTTATTTATAATTTAACTGCAAATAGTGATAAATTAACTATCAAAAGAATAGCAAATTGGTTAGCTACAGATGTCCAAGCAATGCTGGCATTAGATGGTAAAAGCTGGGATGATATTACACTAAATGAGTCTGATTTTATTGCATTAAATGATTTGGTTCAGTCTAATAAAGTGAGTTCTAGCGGTGCAAAATTAATTTTAGGTAAATTGATTTTAGGTAACCACAATCCACTGACTATTGCCAAAGAGTTAGATATCTTGCAGGTTTCAGACGAAAATGAGTTAGTTAAAATTGTGAAATCTGTCATAGCAAACAACCCTAAAGCAGTAAGTGATATCGAAGCTGGTCAAGAAAAGGCTTATGGTTTTTTGGTTGGTCAAATTATGAAACAATCAAAGGGTAAAGCCAATCCAGGCTTAGCTTTAAAATTGATAAAACAAGAATTAAAAATATGAATTATCCAAAAGTCAGTAAAGCTATTATTGCTGCAGCTGGTCTAGGCACCAGATTTTTGCCTCAAACAAAAGCTATGCCTAAAGAAATGCTACCAATTATAGACAAACCCGTAATTCAGCTTATTGTTGAAGAAGCAGTTTCGGCTGGTGTTACAGATATAATCATTGTTACTGGTAGTACAAAAAGAGCTATTGAAGACCATTTTGATAGAGCCGTTGAACTTGAAGATGAGCTTAAAAATAAAGGCAAATTAGAACTTGCTGAGCAAATTAAGCAAATTGCTGAAATGGCAAATTTTGTTTATATTAGGCAAAAAGGTGAACCACGAGGCAATGCTCGGCCAGTGTTGAACTCGGCCCATTTAATTTCTGATGAACCATTTTTTGTATTTTTTGCAGATGATTTTTTTAGATCGAGCACTCCTAGAGCGAAACAATTATTAGATGCGTATAATCTAACTGGCGGTTCAGTAATTTCGGCAATCGAAGTAGCAAAAAATGATGCCGACAAATACGGAATGTTAAAACTTGGTAAAAATATTAACGAAGGCTTATATCAAGTAGAACAGTTAGTTGAGAAACCTGGTGCCGAAAATACACCTTCAAATATAGCATCGGTTGACGGATATTTACTAACCCCAGATATTATGCCAATTTTACAACAAGGGCAGGTGAGTGATCGTGGTGAGATTGAGCTTTCTGAAGCAATTAATATTTTGTGTAAACAAACACCAGTTTTCTGTCAGAAGATTTCTGGAATATACCACGATACAGGAGATAAACTAAAATATTTAGAAGCATTGGTAGATACAGGTCTATCACATCCAGGCTTAGCTGATGATTTTAAACAATATCTTGAGAAACGATTAAATAAATAGTAATATATTCAATATGGATTCATACTCTATTTTAGTTATTATTTTGTCAACAACTTTATCTGTTTTACTAATTTTATGTATTATTATTGCCGTTATCTTAATTAAGTTATTAAATAAATTTAAAGAGCTTACCAATAAAACTGAAGATATAATAGATGATGTAGAAGCTGTCAGCAGTTATTTTAGGAAAACAGCTACTTCAGTAGCAATAACTGGCTTAATTGGTAATATTGTTTCTAAAGTGGCAGATATAACTAATAAGAAAGGGTCTAAAAAGTAATGTCAAAAGATGGTAACAGAAAGCTTGCAATCGGGGCTTTATTTGGGGCAGTGGCCGGATTGATAACAGGTCTGTTAACAGCACCTAAAAGCGGAAAAGAATCTCGTCAGGATATTAAAAATACAGCAAGTAAAATATTTTCGGAAGCAGAAAAAAGTTTGAAAAATCTCTATAAAGAATTAACTGAGTTGATTGATAATGGTACCGAACTTGCGAAAAAACAATCAGGTAAAGCTAAGGAAGAGCTAGATAAAGCTATTGAATCGGCTCAAAAAGCTCAAGTAAAAGCAAAAGAAGTTATTTCGGCTATTCGTAGTGGCGAAACCACAAATCCTGAACTAGAAAAAGCCATTAAAGATATTACAAAAGCTAAAGATCATTTAAAAGCGTACATAAAAAGTAGCTAAATTGTAAGCTATGGCTAAGCTTAAGTTAAATAAAAACGATGCCCAATTAGCAAGTAGGGCTTTAGAGCTTATTTTGGCTTCCGGATACATAAGTAAGCGTGAGCTATACAAGCAAAATTTTATAAGAGGTATATTTTTTAGCGCAGGTACTGTTGTTGGCGCGACTTTAATTTTAGGGTTTGGAGTTTGGGCGCTTTCTTTGTTCCATAGCGTACCAGTAATTGGGCCAGCATTTCAAACTATTCAAAGATCAATTGAACAATATCAAAAATAAAGTTGTTGTAATTGTAGTTAAAGTGATCGCTTGATTGCCTAAAATTGATTATACTAATGTTAAGATGAGTAGAGCTTTGAAACAGAGTGATTTTGTGCATCTGCATAACCATACTCAATATAGTTTATTAGATGGGCTTACTAAATTGCCTGATTTAATCGATTTTGTTGATAAAAAGGGCATGAAGGCTGTTGCAATGACCGATCATGGCACTATGTCTGGTGTTATTGAATTTTATAAGTTAGCTCATGCTAGAGATATTAAACCAATTATAGGTATAGAAACATATGTAGCCTCACGAACTCATACTGATAAAGATCCAATTAAGGATAAACAAAGGTATCACTTAATAATTTTAGCTAAAGATAATGTGGGCTATCAAAATTTAATGAAGCTCAGTACCATAGCAAACCTAGACGGGTATTATTACTTTCCAAGAATTGATCATAATTTACTCGAAAAATATAATCAGGGGTTAATAGTATTAAGTGCCTGTATGGGTTCTGAGATTGGGGATGCTTTAAAAAATGACCAGTATGAAAAAGCTAAAGAGGTAGCTATTTGGTATAAAAAATTATTTAAAGATAGATATTTTCTAGAAATTCAAGATCATGGGCATCCTGAAAATCCTCTGCATAGTGTTGAACAACAGCAAATAAATGAACAAATATTAAAACTTGGTCAGGAATTAGATATTGATGTAGTAGTTACTTGTGATGCTCATTACTTAAAACACGAAGATCAAGAAGCTCATGAAGTGTTACTATGTGTTGGCACCGGTTCTTATTTATCTGAAGAGAAAAGGATGAGTTTAAAAGATTTTCCACTTCATGTTACAGACCCTGAAGAAATTATTAATAGATGGGGCAAGACTAACCCAGAAGTTATTACAAATACCAAAAAAATTGCAGATAGTTGTAATGTTCAGATTGAGCTAGGAGGGATACTGATTCCAAAGTTTCCGGTACCTAAAAACGAAAATGAAAAATCTCATTTAGAAAAACTAGTCTATAGAGGTTTAGCATGGCGATATGGGGAAGTTGAGTATAAGCAAGCACAGAATTTAAGTATCTCAAAATGTCTTAAAAAAATACCTCAAGATGTTTTGGGGCGAGCAGAATATGAATTAGATGTTATAGAGAAAATGGGTTTTAATGGCTACTTTTTAATAGTTGCAGATTTTATAAATTGGGGTAAAGACAACGGAATAGTCTTTGGGCCTGGTAGAGGAAGTGCTGCTGGGTCAATCATTGCATATTCTTTAAGAATTACCGAACTCGATCCACTTAACTATGATTTGCTTTTTGAGAGATTTCTTAACCCAGATAGAATTTCTATGCCAGATGTTGATATTGACATACAAGACACTCGGCGTGATGAAGTAATTCAGTATTGTGTTGAAAAATATGGTTCTCAGCGAGTTGCTAATATAGTTACTTTTGGCCGAATGGCAGCCAGAAATGCCGTTAGAGATACTGCTAGAGTGCTTCAGGTGCCATATGCTGAAGCAGATCGTTTAGCAAAAATGATTCCTCCACCAATTCAAGGCAAGCATATTCCTCTAGCTGTATCAGTTAAAGAAGACCAAGCACTGAAAGCAGAATATAATCAAAACCAAAATACAAAACGAGTTTTTGATTTAGCTATGCAACTTGAAGGAACTATTAGGTCGCATGGCGTACATGCTGCTGGCGTTGTAATAGCGCCAAAAGATATTGTAGAGTATGTACCTTTAGAAAGAGCCCAAAAAGGAGTCATTGCCACACAATATTCAATGGGGCCAATAGAAGAGCTCGGTTTGTTAAAAATGGATTTTCTGGGTTTGTCTAACCTAACAATAATTAAAAATGCTTTAAGGATAATCAAAAAAGTTCATAAAAAAGTTGTTGATATAGATAATTTGCCATTAAACGACCCTAAAACTTACTCTCTATTTCAAAATGGAGATACGACAGGTGTTTTTCAGTTTGAATCTGCAGGTATGAGACGCTACTTAAAAGAGTTAAAGCCCACAGAGTTTGAAGATATTGTAGCTATGGGTGCGCTTTATAGGCCAGGTCCTATGCAGTTTATTGAAGATTTTATTGCTAGAAAACATGGTCAAAAATCCATTGCTTATCCTCATGACTCTATGCAGAATGCTTTAAAAAATACTTATGGAGTACTGGTTTATCAGGAACAAGTTATGCAAATATGCAAAGAAGTCTGTGGTTTCAGTGGTGGAGAGGCAGACACGCTACGAAAAGCAATTGGTAAGAAAAACGCAGATTTAATGGCCAAAATGAAGGATAAAATGATTTTAGGTGGCCAAAAACATTCTGGAATAGACAAAGCTGTAATGGAAAAATTTTGGAAACAATTAGAAGATTTTGCTGCTTACTGCTTTAATAAATCTCATGCAGCTTGTTATGGCTTAATAGCTTACCAGACTGCTTATTTAAAAGCACACTATCCATCCGCATTTATGGCCGCTCTAATGACCAGTAATTATGATGATAACGACAAACTATCAGTAGAAATTAAAGAGTGTAATCATATTGGCATAGAAGTTCTACCGCCAGATATTAATCAATCCTACTTAGAGTTCGCTGTAGTACCGGATACTAAACAAATTAGATTTGGTTTAAATGCGATTAAAAATGTTGGTACTGCAGTGGTTGAGGAAATTATTAATACCAGAGATAAAGATGGACATTTTAAAACATTAGAAGATTTTGTTACACGCGTAAATAATAAAGTAGTTAATCGTAAAACTATGGAAAGTCTTATAAAAGCTGGTGCATTTGATAGATTGGCAGATAGATTGCAATTATTAGACAATCTAGATTTAGTATTGGCGTTTGCATCTAAAGTTGCCAAAGATTTAAGTAGAGGGCAGACAGATTTATTCGGTAATTCAATTGAAGAAACTGTTCGTCCAAGTTTGAAACTTGCTCCAGTAGAGAATACTTACACCCTAAAGGAGCAACTATTATGGGAACGAGAGCTTTTGGGCTTGTATTTGTCTCAGCATCCTCTAAAAATGTTCAAAAATATCTTAGATGAAACAACCGTAAAGCTAAGTACAATACTTCCAGCACATCATGGGAAATCTGTTACGGTTGGTGGGGCAATAAATGAAGCTCGCGAAATTACAACTAAAAACGGCAAGAAAATGGCCTTTGTGATGATTACTGACGGTGATGTGGATATGGAGCTTATTATTTTTCCTAATGTTTATCAGCAAACTCTTGGTATTTGGCAAAAAGATTCTGTAATTATTGCCAATGGAAAAGTTTCTGCTAAAGATAAGAATAATGAAGCCACAGAAGTAAAAATTATAGTTGACGAGGCTAGAGAAGTGACAGCTATTCAAGCTGAAGCATATCAACCAACAGGCAAGAAAAAGAGGACCCCAAAACCTAGTTCAAAACAGGCAAAAGAAAGAAAACAAACTACAACAAAGGCTCTCAAACTTTACTTAAGGGTTGAAGATTCGAGCAATAATGAACTTTTATATTCGATAAAACAAACTCTAACTGAAACTCCTGGCGACACCGAAGTTATATTAGTGCTGGGAAAGGAAGCAAATAAACAGGCTGTTAGACTCCCATTTAAAGCTAAAATTAATCCAGATTATTTCAGCAAACTTGAATTGCTAGTTGGTAAAAATAAAGTTAAATTAAGTTAAAGAATAAAACCTGCCGACCTTAACAGAATAATACCAAAAGCTATTAGAGCAATCACAGCACTATCAAGTAAGGGGTGTTTAATAATAAATCGTTCGCCTTTTTTGATAGCCTTTTTGAGACGACTGCCATGTACTGAAGCAATGTACATTACGCACATTCCAATAACTATTCCAACAGCATAGACTCCCCAGCTTGAGCCAGTAAATAAGCCAATATTACTTACCGACTTGGATTCTCCAAGAGATGCGCCGTCATTGAGAGTACCAGCTGTAGCAGAGTTTTGTGGGGTATTGGCAGGTTGTGCATAATAAGCGACTACAACAGTTTCAGGGCCGTTTTTAACAAAATCTAAACTATTAGCTACTCCAAAACCAACTTCTGTAAAACTTTTATCTAACAAATTTTCACGATGTGATTGGCTGTTCATCCAACCTGTGACTGTTGAGCTACTATTTTCAAAACCATATGCTAAATTTTCACCAGCTTTTTGATAGCTATAATTGGTGTTATCTATAAAAACCCAAGGTTCTTGATTATCGGGTGTTTTATGTGACCAATAATTTCGAACAACCATATCGTGAGCTTTTGATTGAGCAGCTTGATTAAGGAGATTGTTTAGCTTCAAGGGCTCCACATTATTTTTAGTTCGTTCATTATTGCTGGCGATAAGCAAATCTTCAGGAGTTATATTTGATACAGCAGAGAGTACTGATCTATTGCTGAATTTTGGTGCAATTAATACCGTAAGTAGAAAACCTAAACTAACAAATAAAGGTATAAACGGGTAATAATGTTTTAAATAATTTTTAGTTAACTTATGTTTAGGACGCAAGTCTTTATGGACTTGCTTTTTAGTTTTCATACACTCTACTATAAAACAAGCTTATGCTTCACGCAAGGCATAAAGCGCAATTGCTGTTGCCTGAGCTACATTAAAAGATTCTTTTTGGCCATACATTGATATTTCTATAACATCATCACAAAGTGCTAGCAGTGATGCACTAATACCATTGATTTCAGACCCTAACAATATTGCAGACTTTTTAGCTGGAGTATATTTATGTAGTTTAATGCTATTTTTTGCTTGTTCTAAACCTATAATTCTGAACCCATCTTTTTTTAAAACAGAGATAAGTTGTATTAAATTAGAATTGAAACTCCAATTAACTGTATTAATTGCCCCTAAGGCAATTTTATCTATTTGTTTTGTGAGTTTTTGGCTTAAGTGGGGTAAGCGTGGGTCGTTAGTAGTTTGAGGATAGGGAGTAATGCCAGTTAAATAAATATGTTCAACGCCAAAACCATCCGCTGTTCTAAAGATTGCTCCAACATTATAAGTACTCCTAATGTCATTCGCAATAATTACTAAACTTCTCATTCACATAGTTTAACATTTGTGTTTAAATAGAGATATAATTAATTAAGTAGCAATGGGGTGGATTAATAAATGGTTCAAGACGCTAGAGCGATAGATGAGCAAGCAACTCAAAGACGATCTCAAATATTAGGACTTACCTATATAGATACATCTAAGTTAACAAATAAAATACTTTATCAAAATTTACTTAGTAATGATGAGCTTTATTCATTAAAAGTCATCCCAATTGTTGTAAATGAAAATAAAATTATTTTTGGAATCATCAACACCACTTCGCCAACCACA
>CAZRVM010000001.1:66405-68685 GCA_964603625.1 uncultured Candidatus Saccharibacteria bacterium | reverse complement strand
TTAAATTCACTTAATACCGACAGTAGAAAAATTATAACAATTGAAGATCCCGTAGAATTTCAGTTTGAGGGCATGACTCAAATTTCAATTACTTCAAAAGGCACGCAAGATGTTAGCTTCGCTGAAAAACTTCGAGCTGTTTTGAGATTAGACCCAGATATTGTAATGGTTGGCGAAGTTAGAGACATGGACACCGCTAAAACTGCATTACAAGCTGCATTAACCGGGCATTTAGTACTTTCTACTTTTCACGCAAGTTCAGCTTCGGCTGCTCTTACTAGACTAATGGATGTTGTGGGGTCTAACCCTTTATTTGGTTCGGCAATTCGTTTGGTTATGGCGCAACGATTAGTAAGAAAACTTGACGATAATATCAAGCAAACTTACACACCGAGTCAGCAAGAGCTTGAATATATTAAAAATGCCCTTGCTAATTTACCCGAAAAATATCAGAAGCCAGATTTAAGTCAATTAACTTTATATAAACCTGGTAAATCGGCAGAGAACCCTTATGGGTTTAATGGCCAGGTAGCACTTAGAGAGCAATTTGTAATGAATAGTCAGATGGTTCAAATTTTGCAAGAAAAGAACTTATCAACTACTACCGAACAAATAGAAGCCACTGCCGTTAAGAGTGGTATGAAAACAATGCAACACGATGCAATATTAAAAGTATGCGCTGGGCAAACTACCTTAGACGAAGTTATTAGAGTTTTGGGCTAGTATTATTTTTCTTAAACTATAACTTTTGCAATACTTGATACTAATTTTGGGTTAAGTACCGATGGAATAATTTCTTCGGGAGTTGGGTCTTTTACTAAGCTAGCAATCGTCTTGGCAACCGCAATTTTATGTTCGTCTGTAATTTTAGAGACATTGTTATCAAGCGCTCCCCTAAAGATACCCGGAAAAGCCAAAGCGTTATTGACTTGGTTAGGAAAATCACTACGGCCAGTAGCAACTATGCTTGCACCAGCTTTTTTAGCAATATTCGGCATTATTTCTGGGGTAGGGTTAGCCATGGCAAAAATAATCGGCTTCTTAGTAGACATTGATTTTACTAGTTCGGTAGTTAAAAGCCCCGCCTTTGAAACGCCAATAAATATATCTGCACCTTTTAGGGCGTCTTTTAAACTGCCATGCAAATTGTTTTTGTTTGTAAAGTTTAGAAGCTGTTTTTTCTCGTTGTTTAAATCGGTTCTGTGTTTGCTAATTATACCTTTGCTATCAACGGCTAATATTTCTGGTTTGGCGTAAAGGTTTAGGAGTTTGATAATTGCGGTTCCGGCAGCGCCTGCGCCCACAACTACGATTCGGCAAGCCTGCATGCGTTTTTTGGTAATTTTCATGGCATTAATTAAGCCGGCTAAAACTACAATAGCCGTACCGTGTTGATCATCATGAAACACCGGAATATTAAGTTCTGCTTTGAGCCGTTCTTCTATTTCAAAACATTGAGGTGCAGCAATATCCTCAAGGTTAATTCCACCAAAGCTTGGAGCAATTGCTTTAACGGCTGTAACTATCTCGTCTGGACTATGAACATCAAGCACAATGGGAATGGCATCAATATTTGCAAAATGCTTAAACAACATAGCTTTACCTTCCATTACTGGCAAAGAAGCTTGAGGGCCAATATCGCCCAGCCCTAGTACAGCTGTGCCATCACTAATAACTGCCACATTATTATTAAGCCAAGTATAATTTCGAGCTTGCTCGGGGTGTTCAGCAATTAAACTACTAACGGCAGCAACACCGGGTGTATAAAAAGTGCTCAATTTTTGGCGGTCATTTAATGAATCTTTCAAAGATAAACTAATTTTGCCTTTGAGTAGTTTATGTTTCTTTAATGCTTGTTCAAAATATTCACTCATACAACTAACAATAACATTAGTTTATAATTATTGAAAAGGATTGAAAAACAAACAAAACAAGGACGGACCTTGTAAAATTAAAAAAGATTGCATAGTAAGTATAAAAACAAGGACGGACCTTGTATAATTAAAAAAGATTGTGTAATAAGTATTCACTCATTAAAACAAGGACGGACCTTGAAAAATTAAAAAGATTGTATAATAAGTATTTACTCATATAACTAACAATGCCATTAGAATTAGAAGCAGGTTTTTAAAATATTTAATGTATTTGGAAGTTTAATTTATAGCTAATTCGGGATAATGTTGCCTAAGTCGTTGTTTTTCGGCGCTGGTTAGACTGTCAAGACTCAAATAACCGCCAATGCTTTGGGGTAAGTTTAACCCTTCGGCGCTGGTTAGGCTG
>CAZRVM010000001.1:0-66305 GCA_964603625.1 uncultured Candidatus Saccharibacteria bacterium | reverse complement strand
CAAATAACCGCCAATGCTTTGGGGTAAGTTTAACCCTTCGGCGCTGGTTAGGCTGTCAAGACTCAAATAACCGCCAATGCTTCGGGGTAAGTTTAACCCTTCGGCGCTGGTTAGGCTGTTTAGATTTAAATTACCATGATGAAACAATATTGGGTGGTCTGGAGTGCCACTTAGGGCTTCGTCATCGCTTAGGCTAATTTGGTCTGGTGGGCAGTCTAGCGCGTAAGCAAGGTCAGCTCTGGTATGTCTGTTTTGGAGTAGTTCAGTGATTCTAGGGTCTTTTTGGTAGCCAAAGTTTTGTATTTTGCCGTCAATTTCGTATAAGAACCTGAGGTCTTCCTTAGTTAGTTCGGCTCCAGTTTCGGCTCTTTGCGTTATGTTTGTAAGTCTGGCCATATCTTGACTGCGTTTTTGGTAAGCTTTACCATCTAGGAAGTCTTCCATCTTGGCTTCAATTACCGGAGCAATGAAAGGATCGGTATTTTGGTCTGGAGCGATACCTCTAACTTCTGCAATTTGATTACCTTGCATTCTAATGGCTACTCTAGGTATAACTGGGTTACCATCTTGATCTATAGAATAGTAGACATAAAAGTCGCCACCGGCTAGTTGCCCTCTAGCAGTTTCTGGGTCGGCAGTACACCACTCTAGTGGGTAGCCATCTAGTGAATCTACTAGTTCATCCTGATCTGAACCTTGAGGATACTTCTTCCACTCGCCTCTGGTTTCTTTAAGGCCTTCTATGGAGTACTGGGGTAGTTCTAATAAGAACTGGCTATATATCCTGCTAAAGCTTTCACTAATAATTAGCTCTCTAAAGTCTTCATCGTTTAGCTTGGTAGATTGGTTAACAACTGGTGTTCGTTCTAATTTAGGTAAACCTTTTTGGCTAAGGTGTTCATCTACTACTCCAATAGTTAAAGCTAAGGCTCTGGGGTTGAGTGGTGGAAAGGGAGCAACAGTATCTTCGGTTCTTCTAGCAAACCGAATTGATTCATGTTCGTTGCCTGACTCGTCTGTTGTAACAGACTTCTCTAATTTGCCCATTTTAGTAATAGCTGTAAATGCCCAGTACTTAGCCCACATTGGGTAGGTAGCATCACTACTAGTTAGGTAGTCTACCCATTTATCTAGGCTATGTTCTTGAGTACTAATGATTTGTTCTGTTTTGGCTTTACGGAACTCTTCAGTTATTGGAATGTCGCCATGACCCATATTACGAGCTATTTGTTGTTCTAGCTTGAAGACAGACTCTGGTACATCCTCTGGCTTAATAACATGGGTTTTATGGTAGCTGGCTTTAATACGATCTAGTACTCTTGGGTCATCACTATGGCTAGTATGATTATGTTCTAGTACTCTTAAGAAATCAGCTATTTTATCTGCTGGTTTAGTATGTACTTCATCTCCTAAATTATGACTAATTTCTGAATCAATTGGCTCTACTTGATTAGTGGTATCATGCAAACTAGCAATAGCTCTACGAGCTTGTTCGTGTTCAACGGGTTCACTAGTATGTAAGCTATCGTCTTGATTATGTAGAAATCTCTCACCATGGTTAGGCATAAGGGTATTATACTAAATTTAAAAGATTCAGGGTAATATTTAAGTTTAATAGTATTGCAAAAACTTGAATAACAGTGTAATATTGATTGGTCTATGAGCTCAGCAGTTAAAGAAATTGAAGCAAAGTATAAAAAACATCAAGTTGTTGATGTTCGCTCAGGTGATACTGTTAAAGTTCATCAAAAAATTAAAGAAGGTAACAAAGAGCGAATTCAGATTTTTGAAGGTTTGGTTATAAGGGTTGATCGTAAAAATAGCCATACGGCACGACTAACTGTGCGGCGTAATACCGGTGGACTAGGTGTTGAAAAGAGCTATTTAATGCATTCGCCATTAGTGGTTAAGATTGAAATTGTTAAAAGAAGTAAAGTAAGGCGAAATTATTTGAGTTATATGCGCCAGCTAACCGGCAAATCAGCAAGGCTTGCAGGGGTGTCTTTTGATAAAGAAGCAGTTAACAAAATTGAAGAAAAGCCAGCAGAACCACCAAAAACAGAAACTGAAGATAAAGCAGAAGAGTCAAAAGCTTAAAACCAAAGTTAAAACTATAAAATTGGTTAAATAAAGTAATAATATAGTCAAGTTTTTAGTGTAGATAAAACTTTTTCTGTATGTATAATTGGATTTATGATTGGGGTTGATGAGGTTGGAAGGGGTGCATGGGCTGGCCCGTTGTTAGTTGTAGCCGTACGGCAAATTACAAAATTACCAGAAGGTCTTGGTGATTCTAAAAAGCTAAGTAGAATTAAGCGATTGAATTTAATTAAAAGCATAAAAGCAAGTTGTGAAATTGGTTGTGGCTGGGTTACTTCTGAAGAGATTGATAATTTAGGGTTAACTAATGCGATGCGCTTAGCTGTAAAAAGAGCCTTATCTGAAATAAATGCGCTACCTAACGAAGAAATAATTATGGACGGTAATATTAATTATTGTCAGTCAAAATTTCAAAATGTTAAGTGTATAATTCGGGCTGACGCAAATTATCCTATTGTAAGTGCCGCTAGTATATTTGCTAAAGTTACAAGAGATGAAATAATGGCAAAAAAAGCATTGGAGTACCCACATTATAATTTTGAAAAAAATGTTGGATATGGCACATTAAAACATCGGCAGATGTTGGAAAAATTTGGAATTTCTAAGATTCACAGGCAAAGCTTTAAGCCAATAAAGGCATTTTTATGACAACAACTAGTATTGGTAGACAGGCTGAAAATTCGGCATGTAGTTTTTTAAAAGATAAAGGATACCAAGTTTTAGAACAAAACTGGCGTACTCGATATTGCGAAATAGACATTATAGCTAAAAAGAATCAAACAATATATTTTGTAGAAGTTAAATTTCGTAAATCTACAGATTGGGGAAGTGGATTAGATTATATAACTCCTAAAAAAGTTAAACAGATGAAATTTGCCGGTGAATTATGGGTTCTTGCTAACAAATGGCAAGGAGATTATTCAATTTCAGCTATTGAAGTTAGTGGTTTAAGTTTTAAGATTACTAATTTTTTGGCTGAGATTTAAAGAAATTAATAATCTTTTCTTCATCACGCTTACGCCATTTTAGTAATGCCGAGATATTTGAAAAACCAATATTTATATTTTGAGAAAGTGTTTTATCTGATAGCTTGGGTTCAAAAAATTTAATATATTTATTTTGTAGAACTTTTGTATTCATTACGCTTGCTGTAATCGTTGGAATGTAGTCAAAACTTTTACTTTTAGAGAAAATACTCTCTAACCAATCCCATTGTTCAGTTATGAAGTTCCAGGTAACTTCTTTGGTATTTTTGTTATGTAAGAACATATTGAGCCACCGAATTACATCTTGAGATCGTACAAAACCAGATTCGCCCAAAGCCAAATTAAGAATAAATTGAGCGGTTTCTTCATTTTTAACTTTAGAAAGTGCAGAGGTTAAATCTGATTGTATGTCTGAAGAAACATTAGGGTAGAGTTTAATAAATTTATTAATATCACTTTTTGAATTGTTGTGTCTGATGACCGCACTTAAAATACTAGCTCTCATTTCAGCGTCTATTTCATCTAAGTTTTTGGCTTGTTTATAAATTTTAATTGCTTGGTTAATAGCTGTCTTGTCTTCACCACCAATCATCAGGGCAATTGCGGTATGGCGAAGCTGTTTGGTATTTGGATCATCATTTTGCTTGTGTGTCCAGCCGTATTGATCATACCAATATTTCGCTAATTTAATTTTAAAAGAATTAATAGCTTTTTCGGTTTGCTTATTACCTTCAGTCAATAGACTAGCAGAAGCAATTATTCGGCAGATTAAAGTCCAAACATTATCGCGATCTTCAGTTGAACAATTTGCAATTAGTTCTAGCGAATCCACTAATGAGCTTTTGGCACCTCTGGCTAGCATATAGCTGTCGTTTAAAAGATTAATGCGAGTTTCGGTAGGCACCGAGCGGTCTGTGATTTGTTTAGCAAGGAATTTCTTGTGATCTAAGTCTTCGTAGTGAGTAAAATAATGGCCACTCCCAAATAGATTAATTATTATTAGCTCTTCACTAACTAAACTAAAGCCGGCACGGTGTTTGGTAAGAATATCTTTTGAAAGTTTTTGGTTTGCAAGCAATGGAATTGGCCAATTAGATTTATGATTTTTGCCATCTAGTAAGAATCTTTGCTGTACACAAATTAACTGTTTTTTGTTTTGGTTAATGCTAATTAGTGGCATGCCTGGTTTTTCTATCCAGGGCGTCATTAAAGAAGAGATATCTTTTCCACTAGCTTCGGTCATTGCTAACCAAAGGTCATTTCGGCTAGTATTACTATAAGCATGCTTTTTAAAATAGATTTGAAGCCCATGCCTGAAGGCTCTATCGCCAATGTAGTCGTGGAGCATTTTTAGTAAACGGCCACCCTTAGCGTACACAATTCCTGGATCAAAGAGTGTATCAATAAGCACTGGATCTTTTACTTTGACTCCTACGGGTTGTATGTCTTGAAAAATATCTCTAGAAGTTGTAGTTAGCACATCGGTTGCAGTATAGCATTCCCACTGGAACCAATTTGGATGAATTGCATCCAAAGCGACATGCTCCATAAGACTTGCAAAACTCTCATTTAGCCATAAATCGTCCCACCATTTCATGGTAACGAGATTTCCAAACCATTGATGTGAAAGCTCATGGGCAATCACTAATGATATGTATTGATCACTTGAAATTGATGGATTGTCTGGGTCGCTAAGTAGGGCTACTTCACGATAGGTAATTAAACCCCAATTTTCCATAGCCCCAGCATCAAAATCTGGCAAAGCAACTTGGTCACACTTTGTAAGTGGATAATCTACGCCAAAATAATCTGTAAAGAATTCTAGGATTTTCACAGCTTCATATACAGAATACTTTAGTTGGCTTTTAGGTCTTGAGATTGCAGACCAGCTTCTAACAATTGTGCCAGTTTTAGTTTTTCGTTCTACAGAATGCAGAGGCCCAGTCACAAAAGCAAGCAAGTAAGTAGACATTTTAGGAGTTGTTTCAAATACGGTGGTAACAAGGCCATTTTTATTAGATTGAGATTTTGTTGGAGTATTTGCAATAACTTCATCACCTTGTTTGGTTGTAAGTGTTAGGTCAAAAGTAGCTTTGGCAATAGGTTCGTCAATGCATGGAAAAGCTTCTCTTGCATAATGACTTTCAAATTGGGTAGCAATAATAACTTCCTTTTTATCTTTGTGAGTGAAATATGATGGGTAAATACCAAGCATATGCTCAGTAATCTTGCCGTTAAATTCAATTTCAATTTCATAATCGCCAGATTTAAGAATTTGGTTAGAGTGAATTCGTAGTTCGTCATAAGCTTTATGACTGTAAGTTTTACTAATTGATATTGGTATTTTTGATGTTTTTTCTACTCTAACCAATTTAGCGGATGTAATTTTTAAATCGCGTTGATGTAGGCTAATGCGCTGAGCTGGTCTGCCAACTTTTTGCCCGGCAATTAAAACTTTGCCTTTAAAAGACAGTGTATCTTTATCAATAGCAAGATTGAGTTGGTAGTTAGTAGGTTGAAACTGAGAATATAAGTGCTTGGTTTTTTTGCTCACTTATATAGAATAACAGATATTATTTAGTTTTATAATTAAAATAGAATTTGCTTAAAATGAAACTACCATTCATTTCGTATACGAGACTACCAATTTGTTTTGACTTTAATAAACATAATAAATATAATCACTAACATAATTAAAAAAAAGAAATTGAAATATGGAAAACAATCAATTCAATCCAGAAAAAAAGCAAGATGTAAACAACGAGTTAGCTAATTCAAGTATAAACAATCCTATCCCATTAGAATCTCAAGCTCAACCAGTTGAGCCTGCGCCTAGCCAATTATCAAATACCCCAACCGCAAGTAATCCTCAAATGTTAAGACCTGAAGATAATGTTAGTGTTTCTAATCAGCCAAATGTTATTGTTGAGAGCCAGAGCACTCCGGCTAACACAACTAAACAGCCGTTTCAGTTTAGCCCACCAGGCCAGGCAGCTTCTAGTATTGTAGATTCTGAATCTAAACAAAAAAAGAAACGATTTTTAAAAATTATTATTATTGCTTTAGTGTTTTTGCTGATACTTGGTGGAGGTGGTGGCTATGCTTATTACACGATTATGAATAACAAACCCGAAAAAGTATTGGCTGACGCACTAGGAAACTCCTTGAAAGACTTACTAGATAGAAAACCTTCTTCTGCAATAGGTTCTGTTAAATATGAATTTAAAGGCTCCAAGAAAGGCAATGCAACAATTGAATTCAGTTCTAAAACTGCAGATAACAACTTTCAACAAGAAGCTAGCTTAAACTTAAAATATGAAAATGTGGATGTAACAGTTAAGGGCGCAGTAATTATGCTTGGTTCTGATGAGATTTATGTGAAATTCGCTGATCTTCGCCAGACGGTTGATCAAGTATCTAAAAATAGCACAGATCTCGCATCAGTTGTGGATGTCTATAAACCGCTAGTAGATAAAATCGATAATAAATGGATAAAAATTGATAAACAGAGTTTGGTGGATCTTGGTTTTGCTAATTCTGAAGAAGAAGTAGATAAATGCTCCAACGCTTTAAAAAATTTACGAATATCTAAAAAAGATCAAAAACAAATAAAGAAGTTATTTTTAGAAAATCAGTTTGCATTTGCTGTAGAAAAACTACCAAAAGAAAAGATTGAAAATGAGTCTAGTTATCATTACAAACTTGATTTTAATGAGCAAAAGTCAATTACATTCATGAAGTCAATGTTAGAGCTAGAATCTTATAAAACTCTCAAATCTGATTGTGAACTTAAAGATGAAAAATATGATAAACAGCTTGAGGACCTCAAAAATAATGCAGACAAGGAAGCCGATGAAATCAAACCAGTTGTTGAACTTTGGGTAGGTAGCAAAACTCGTTTACCAACCAAGCTTAAAGTTACTACAAGTGAAGAGACTATTACTATGGAATTTGTTAGCACAATTAAAATTAATGATAAAAGCCTTAAAATTGAAGCTCCGGCTGATTCTATGAATATTAAAGATTTGAAATCGGAAATAGAATCGTTATTTGGTAATGGTATTACTAGTGCTAATAGTCAGCCTACATCCGCCAAAGATACTATGATTAAAAACGCAATTTCTTCATATATGGCTTCTATCTATGAATTTTCCAATGATAACAATGGTGCTATACCTCCAAATGCCGAAGCAGTGAATGAAATTTTGGAGCAATCTGTTCAATCTGGCTCCAATGATTTTTATTATCAGCAACTTATAATTACAGATGAGACTCCTAAAGATGGCGAAGTTCAATATAAAATTAAAGTTTCTTGTTCTAACGGTGAATTTGTGGCTAATGAACAAACCCACTTATTTGCTATGAGAGCTAAACTAAGTGATGGTTCGTATTCTTGCCAAGATTAGTTTTTTTAAAGAAAGCAAATTTAAATTTTTTTGATTGTTAAGAATTTGTGATATAATTTGATTGTTAGAGATAAGGTCGGCCGGAATGGTCGATTTTTTTACTAGTAATGACTTTACTAAAAAAGAAAGGAAATTAATGGATTTAGATATTAAACAACTAACAGTAGCATTAAGAGCTATAGCTGAAGAAAAAAATTTACCCGAAGAAACTGTTCAAGATATAGTTGAGCAGGCCTTAGCAGCTGCCTATAAAAAAGATTATGGCGATAGAGAGCAAGAAGTAAGTGTTAGTGTAAATTTGCATACTGGTGATGTTGATGCCTATATTTCGAAAACTGTTAGTGAGCCTGTTGAAGATCCTCAAACACAAATCAGTCTGTCGGACGCTCAAGTAATTAAGAAAAATGCTGAAATTGGCGAAGTTTTAGTTTTGCATCAGGATGTTTCTAGTTTTGGGCGAGTGGCTGCACAAACTGCAAAGCAGGTAATCCTTCAGAAATTACGAGAAGCCGAGCGCGAAATTATAGTAGATGAGTATCAAGATAAAATTAACACAATCCTTAACGGAATTGTTGCTAGAGTAGACGGAAATGTAGTTAGGGTTGATTTAGGCAAAGTGCAAGGAATATTGCCTGCAAGCGAACAAATTCAGGGAGAACATTATTATTCAGGTCAACGCCTGAAGGTATTTTTAAAGGATGTCGAAAAAGGTCCAAGAGGGCCACAGTTAGTATTATCTAGAGGAAGTACACAATTTATTGAATGGCTATTTAGAGCTGAGGTACCAGAAATGGAAAATGGTGCGGTTGCCATAAAATCAATCGCTAGAGAAGCTGGAGTTAGGAGTAAAATTGCTGTTGTTAGCAATGTTCAGGGTGTTGACCCAGTGGGTACCTTTGTTGGAGGGCATGGCATTCGAGTTAATGCAGTGATGAGTGAAATAGGTGAGCAAGAGAAGATAGATATCATAGTTTGGAGCGCAAACTCAAAAGAATTTGTTATTAATGCTTTAAGCCCCACAACAGTTTCTAAAGTTGAAATAGATGAAAAATCTAAAAAGGCAATTGTACATGTACCAGAAGATCAGTTGAGTATTGCTATTGGTAAATCTGGTCAGAATGTTAGGTTAGCTAGTAAGTTAACCGAATATGAAATAGATATTATCGGTGATAAATCTAAGCCCATATCTGATGAGAGTACAAAAGAGCCAAAAGAACAAAGTTCTGAACCAAAAATTGCAACACCAATAAAGAAAAAAAGTGAGCTTGAGAGTAGTTTACTAGAAGCTATTGAAGAACACGGCGAATAGAAAAAGTTTCAAGATAATAAATTAGCACTCTTGACATATGAGTGCTAATTTTAATATACTGGAATTAGCGATTAAGTTCGCAAAAATTATGAATAAATCGATAAGAAATATCCAATTAAACTACGATAAAACTAAAAGGAGGGATTATGCCACCAAACTCTGCTGAATTTCAAGAATTTTTAAACCACCTAACAGAGAACGCTTTAAGAAGTTTACAACATGCCGATGGTATCTCGAGGGCTTCTGGTAGTTCGTATGTAGGCACAGAGCACTTGTTACTAGGAGTTTTAGCTCAAGATAGTTCAATAGGAGCAAAAATCTTGAATGACGCTGGTATTACCCTTAATAAAGCGAGTATGGCTTTAAAGTTATCGCCCAAGACTACAATAACCAGTATGGGTGCTAAAGGGTTGAGCGAGACCGCAAAATTAACACTGAAAATGGCCTATGATGTTGCTCAAGACTACAACCAAGATATGTGTGGTACGGAGCATATACTTTACAGCATTTTGAGCCAAAAAAATGCCCGAGCAACCGTTTTGCTTAGAGATATGAATGTTAATGTTACGGGTTTAATTACTGGCATAGAACAATTTTTAAATAGACAACAATATGAAGAGCAGTCTCCAGACGGGCAAGGAAGGATAAGAACAAAACAGCGTCGTAAATCGGCCTTAGATTTTTTTGGAACTGATTTAACTGCTCAAGCAAGAGCTGGCAAATTAGACCCTGTGGTAGGACGAGAATCACAAATTAATCGAGTGATTACAGTTTTAAATAGGCGTACCAAGAATAACCCGGTACTAATTGGTGAGCCGGGAGTTGGCAAAACCGCAATCGTCGAAGGCTTGGCACAACGAATAATTAGTGAAGATGTACCAGATAGTTTAGTTGATAAACGAGTAGTTATGTTGGATTTAACTGGGATGATTGCCGGTACAAAATATCGGGGAGAATTTGAAGAACGATTAAAAAAAGTAATGCAAGAATTAGAAAACGATAAAAATACAATTATTTTTATTGATGAGCTTCATTTAATTGTTGGGGCAGGCGCTGCTGAAGGGGCTTTAGATGCTGGAAACATTTTGAAACCAGCCCTATCAAGAGGAAAAATTCAAGTAATTGGTGCCACCACTACTACCGAGTATACAAAGTACATAGAAAAAGATAGCGCACTTGAAAGACGCTTTCAGCCAATTCAAGTACCTGAAACAACAATTACTGAAACTGTTGCTATTTTGAAAGGTTTAAGAAAGCATTTTGAAGCTTTTCATGGCGTGACTGTATCTGATGAAGTAATTGAAGATATCGTAAATTTAGCAGATAGATACATTAACGATAGATTTATGCCAGATAAAGCAATAGATTTGCTTGATGAAACATCGGCTCATTTAAAAATAGATAAAGGCCGAACACCGCCAGAATTAAGAATGCTTAGAAAAGAGCTTAAATTGATTAATGCTAAAATAGAAGATGCCGTAGATAATGAAGATTATGAGTCTGCAGCCAAACATAAGCAACGAGCAAGTCAAATTAATGCCGAGATAAAAAAAGTTCAAAAAAAAGTAAAGGTAACTAAAGAAATTGTAATGACCAGCGATGATGTTGCCGAAATTGTTTCTCGATCTACAGGTGTGCCGGTAAAGCGTGTCATTAGGTCTGAAGCTAAATATTTACTTAATTTAGAGAAAAATCTTAGTAAATTTATTATTGGTCAAGATCAGGCCGTTAAGGTAGTTTCTAAAGCTGTTAGAAGGAGTCGTTCTGGAATTAGTAGCGGCAAAAGACCAATTGGTTCATTTATTTTCTTGGGCCCAACTGGTGTTGGTAAAACAGAATTAGCTAGAGTTTTAGCAAGAGAATTTTTTGGATCAGACCAGGCCTTGGTGAAAATAGATATGAGCGAATTTGGCGAACATCATAATGTATCTAGACTTGTTGGATCGCCTGCTGGTTATGTCGGCTATGATGATGGGGGGCAGTTAACAGATAAAATTCGCAGACAACCATATAGTGTGGTTTTATTTGATGAAATAGAAAAAGCTCACCCAGATGTTTTCAATATGATGCTTCAAATTCTGGAAGATGGGATTCTTACGGATGCAAAGGGAAGAAAAATTGATTTTACAAATACAATTGTAATAATGACAAGTAATATTGGTGCCGAAAAACTACAAAAAGAAGTAACACTTGGATTTGGCGCAGATGATAAGCTAGATTTTGAAAATCTTGAGAATCTCCATAAATCTAATAAAGATAAAGTGCTAGAACAATTAAAGAAAATGTTGCGCCCTGAATTTTTCAATAGGATTGATAAAACAATTGTATTTAAGGCTTTAACCAAACTAAATATTCTTAAAATACTTGATCTTCAGATAATGGAGCTTAAAACAAGGTTAAATAAACAAGGCATAAGTATTAAATTGACTCCTCAAGCTAAAAATTATTTGCTTGATAAAGGTTATGATGTCTTAAATGGTGTAAGGCCAATGAGGCGCTTAATTCAAGACACTCTAGAAGATCATATTGCAAGTAAATTAATAGAAGGCACATACCAAAAAGGTACAATTGTTGAAGTTAGTATTAAAAATAAAAAATTGTCATATTCAATTATTGAAGAGTAGTACTTTTAAGCTGGTTTAGCTTATAATTAAATAGATATGAAATATATAAAAAAACTGCTAGGGATAATTTTATCTCTTTCACTTATAGCAGGTATAGTGTTTCTGTGGCTTGGACGCCAAGAAGTTGTTGATTGGTATTATCTGCGTAATTACTCGCCACCAGCTGAAGTTGTTACTTTAGCGAATCAAACAACAATGACGGAATATGGAAGAAGAATATTTTATGTAAACCATCCATATATTGCTCCTGCTGGTACTATTAATAGTGAATGTGGCCATGAAAGTTCAATAGTTTTAGGATGCTACACACCAGACGCTGGAATTTTTATTTATAATGTTACAGACCAGAGGCTAGATGGCATTAAAGAAGTTACCGCAGCTCATGAAATGCTTCATGCCGCTTATTTTAGGCTGTCAGAAAAACAAAGAACTGAAATTGATGCTTTAACAGAACAAGCTTACAAGAATGTTGCTAAAGTTCACATTAAGGAAAATGTTGAGGAATATCGTAAGCAAGACCCTAGCGTAGTACCTAATGAACTTCATTCAATACTGGCTACTGAGGCATCCAACTTGCCCCCAAAACTCGAGGAGTATTATAAGAAGTATTTTAAAAATAGAAGTGCAATTGTGGCATTTTCAGATCGTTATCAGGCAGAATTTAGTTCTCGTCAACAAAAAGTTGCAGATTACGATAAGCAATTAGATGAATTGAAAGCCACAATTGATAGTAGTAAATCAGACTTAGCAAATAAATATAAAGATTTAATGTCTGAAAAATCGGGTTTGGATATGCTTCTTTCGAAAAATCAAATTGCACAGTACAATCAGGGTGTTCCGAGTTTTAATTTTAAAGTTAATCAGTATAACGAATTGGTTAAGCAAGTAGATTCGCAGATAAATCAATATAATGAAATTGTTACAGAGCGCAATAAAGTGAGCGTTGAAGTAAAAGATTTGGCTCAATCAATAGATAGTCGACCGCAAAGTTTTTAAATAGTTTTATCGATTTTTTATCAAATATCAAAAACCTTTACAGTGGTAAAAATTATATTTTTTTCTCAATAGCACCTTTATTATATTTTGCTAAAAAAGAAATTATAAGTTTTATTTTATGAAACTGTTTACTAATAGGAAGTTAAAAGTCAAAAGTCTTATAAATTTTTGTTAAACTATAAATATGTCTAAAAATGGGAAATACTATATTTGCAATAATTGTGGGGCCCAATCTTCTGTTTGGGCCGGAAAATGTTATAGTTGTGGGCTTTGGAATACCTTAGAAGAGACAGTTAAAGTTAATGTTTCTGACTCAAAACATTCTGTAAAATCAAAAGCACTTAATCCTAGTCCGTTAATTAAAGTTTCATCGCAAGATCATAGCAGGTCTAAAGTAAATTATGGTGAAGTAGACAGAGTTTTAGGTGGTGGAATTGTTAAAGGTGCAGTTATGTTGTTTGCAGGCGAGCCCGGTATTGGTAAAAGCACTCTCCTTATGCAAATTGCAAATAAGTTGGCACAATCTAATAAAAAAATATTATATATAAGTGGAGAAGAATCAGCCTTTCAAATTGGAATGCGAGCAAAACGACTTGGAGTTACTAGTGAAAATATTGAACTTGCAACTAGTAATATTACAGATGAGATAGTGGCAACAATATTAAAATCAAAATATGATTTGGTGATTGTTGACTCCATTCAGACTTTACAGGTTGAGGGAATTTCCTCCAACGCCGGTAGTATTAATCAAATAAGTAGCAGTACAAATCTTTTGATGTCTTTTGCCAAACAAACTGACACTAGTATTATTATTGTTGGCCATGTTAATAAAGAAGGTTCTATTGCCGGACCAAAAGTATTAGAGCACATTGTTGATGCTGTTTTTCAGCTTGAGGGTGATAGATATGGTGGTTTTAAACTACTTAGAAGTATAAAAAATCGTTACGGATCAACCAATGAGTCGGCTCTTTTTACAATGAAAGATATTGGGTTGGAGCCAGTAGATAACCCTTCAAAAGCACTACTTGCAGAAAGGCAGGCAACCGATGGATCTATTGTTTTAGCAACAATTGAAGGGTCCAGGCCGGTATTAGTTGAAGTTCAAGCTTTGGTTAATAAAACTAATTTTGGCTATCCTAAAAGAACAGCTAGTGGAATTGAACTTAATAGATTAAATTTATTGGTCGCGGTATTAGAAAAAAGGACTAAGTTAAATTTAAGTGATAAAGATATATTTATTAACATTGTTGGAGGTATTAAAATTGCCGAACCAGCCGCTGATTTAGCTATATGTATGGCGATTGGGTCTGCAACTAAAGGGTTGAAATTATCCCAAGATGCTGTGGTATTTGGTGAAGTAGGTTTAGCGGGTGAAGTTAGACATGTGCCTTTTATAGACAAACGAATAAATGAAGCTAAAAAACTAGGCTTTAAAGCAAGTATTGGTGCGGGAAAAAGTGAAGATAGCTTTCATCATACGGTTAAAGATGTAAAACATACTTTAAATGACTACTTAAGACAATAAGTTTTTTGGCTAATGTTAATCGTCGTTTCGGTTTCCAGGGTTGTTCCTGTTGCCAAAGGGGTTGTTAGAATTATTGCCATTACCTTGTGATGGAGGCGTTGTGTTAAAAGTTATAGTTTTACTATCTGTTGCATCATAAAGTACGCTATCTGTTACGGTGGCGGTAATTGTTACAGTTGCAGTTGGTTTGTAATTTTGGT
This sequence comes from uncultured Candidatus Saccharibacteria bacterium, assembly GCA_964603625.1. Classification (GTDB taxonomy): domain Bacteria; phylum Patescibacteriota; class Saccharimonadia; order Saccharimonadales; family JAGQNJ01; genus HK-STAS-PATE-36. The sequence continues at coordinate 52,159 of CAZRVM010000001.1, read as the reverse complement.
AAATAACCGAGCCGGAACTATCAATTTGGTAGCTTCCGCCAGCTAACGGTTGCCCATCGGCAGTTAAAGTTACATTACCTTTAAATTTATCTGAAGATAATGGATGGGTACCCTGTACTACTGTTGCAATCAGAGAATAGCTATCACCGGTAGCTTGGACACTTAGCGTAATACTTGGTTTGATATCTTCGCATTTATGGATGTCGTCTTTATCTTCAGTGCTTCCGTTGGCGTTATTTGCGCCATAGAATTTATCGCTCGAGAAAGCTTCGGCACCGGCATCAGATGTTTCTTGTTTAGCTCTAGCTGGAGTACAGTCTGTTGCTAACTTTTCAGATACTTGATCCATAATGCGTTTTACATTTTCGGCTCGGCGTGTATTTTTGTACCACGCTGGGAAGATATCTTTACTAGGTCCGGGAACTCTTGCGCCTGCACCAGGGCTAGTTCGTTGCACAAAAGCATCGGCTGTAATTATACCTGCAGGCTTAGCTCTTTCTTCTGGTTTAAGATTATCATGAACTGAATCCATCCAATTGGTCCATATTGGTGATGTCATAGTTTCCATAAAGCCAGTCAGTTGTTTTTGTCGAGAATGATAACCTACCCAAACACCTGCTGCATACTGTGTTGAAAAGCCCATCATCCAACCATCTTTAGAGTCGTTAGTTGTTCCAGTTTTAACAGAAAATTTGTGACCCTTATAGTTTTGAATTTTTCTAGAAAGATAGCTGGCATTAGGATCGGATAAGATATCAGAAACAATATATGCAGATTCTGGCCTTACAACTTGTTCGCCCTTACTTGGCTTCCACTCACTGACAACTTTATTATTGGCATCTTCAATTTTTAGTATATAAGTTTGAGGTATATTAAGTCCATTTCTTGATAATGAACTGTAGCCGTGAACATGTTCGTCAAGTTTTAAATAGGCTCCATCGCCAATAGCCGAAGAAGCATAACATTGTGATTCTTTGGTTAAGTTATCGTCTTCATAGCATTTATAACCACTTTTTACACCAAGTTTTTCAGCGGTTTGGATTGTTTTGTCTACGCCAGCAATTAACATTGCTTTAACGGCTGGAACATTTCGAGAACCTGCAAGTGCATAACGCAGTGTGGTTGGGCCTGGATATTTTAAATCATAGTCCCATAAACAATTTCCGCCACTTTTTGGTGGTTGTTTTTTGGTGCAAGGGTAGCCCTCTAATGGACCTTGACTATCATAAAGTACCGAACCGGCACCAGAATTTTCTGTATTTTCTATTAAAGCTGTGTAATCGTAAGGCTTAAAACTAGAACCAGGAGGTAATCTTAAACGGGCATAATTATTTTGGCCATACTCAGGATTACTAAAATCTGTACCACCTACCAAAGCAACCACTTGACCAGTTTTTACATCTTCAGCAACAAAAGCTGCAACATCACCACCTTGTCGACGAACTTGGGCCATGCCTTTACTAACGGCAGATTCAGCTTTTGCTTGAAGGTCCATATCTAGAGTGGTAGTTACTTTCCAGCCACTTCTCATCACATCTTGTCCTCTAGTTTCTTCTAATTGCTCTTTAGCGGCAAGTACAAACCAAGGCGATTTAATACCATCATATTTTGGTTTACGAGGTTGAACTTTAGCCAATGTATCAATTTTTTTAGCTTCATCACGTTGCTGAGTAGTAATCATTCCTTGATCTGCCATTTGGTCTAGTACATAATGTTGCCTTCCAATAAATGCTTCTTTGTTAAAACTACCACTATAAGGAGAATAATAAGTTGGTGATTTAGGGATTGAAGCAAACATAGCTGCCTCATCTAAGGTTAGATCTTTAGCGGATTTATTAAAATAATCTCGTGCGGCTGCTTCTACGCCATATTCAATTCCTCCATAAGGCGCTGTATCTAAATAACCTGCTAGAATTTGTGGTTTAGAATATTCTCGTTCTAGTTCAACAGACATAATCAGCTCTTTAACTTTACGAGTATAGGTTTGGTCTTTTGTCCAATCTTGAGAAAGTTTTACGAGTTGTTGGGTAATCGTAGAACCGCCTTGCTGACCGTCAGATAAGCCAAAAACATTATTTATACCTGCACGCATTATCCCGCGAACATCAAAACCACCGTGTTTATAGAAATCTTTATCTTCAATGGCAACTGTGGCATCTTTCATGACTTGACTAATGCCGTTTTCTCCAACTGGCACTCTTTTAACTGCATCGTAATCTTCGAACAATAAAACTTGGCCAGTTTTATCATAATATCTTATACTTCCACCAATGTTGTTGCCTGAAATATCTCGTAAATTTGGCAAGTCTTTTCTAAAGTAAGCAAACAGTCCAGCTAATAGTACAAATCCACCAATAAAACCGGCACCCATTAGCTTAAGTGCCATAATTCCGCCTTCTCGACTAAACCAATAAGCTGCTAATCGTTTTGGGTGGAGCCTATAGAAAAAGCGTTTAAATCGAGATTTGGGCATTGCACTCAACCTTTGAGCTTTTTTCATAGATTGATTTTCCTTGTTGGCTTTTATGCGTGCTGATAAACTACGATTTATCTTGATATTTTTACCAGATTTAGTGGTAAAAATATTTTTATGAACGCGCCCATTACGCTTAGAAGTATTCATTTATTTTTTAATAATCTCCATATCTATGATATCTATTATAACAAAATTTTAAAATTAAAGTGAAAGTTTTTATGCCTGCAACATCAAAAATAACTTGCCGTTTGTTAACTTATTCAGCATAATAAAGAGCAATGAAATTGTCGGAAGAATTAAAATGGCGGGGCTTTATAAATCAAACCACTATAGAGAATCTAGCTTATTTAGATGAGAATAAGCTGAGTTTTTATCATGGTTATGATGCTTCTGCCAACTCTTTAACAATTGGAAATTTAGCCGCTATTATGCTTGACAAAATTTTTATAAAGCATGGCTGGAAACCTGTAATTTTATCTGGTGGAGCAACAAGTTTAATTGGAGACCCTGGCGGAAAGGAAAGCGAAAGACAACTTCAAGCAATAGAACAAATAAATCAGAATGTCGCTTCTGTTAGCAAGCAGATTGAATTACTCATTGGTTCTCAGGCAACTTTTGTGAACAACTTAGATTGGTACCAGAATATGAATGTCTTGAATTTCTTACGTGATGTTGGCAAACATTTTAGTATGACGCCACTTGTTCAGCGTGATTATGTTGCTAAAAGGTTAGGAGAGGATGGCAAGGGCATTACTTATGCCGAATTTAGCTATACTTTATTACAGGGTTATGATTTTTTGTATCTTTTTAGAAAGTATGGAGTAGTTTTACAAATTGCAGGTAGTGATCAATGGGGTAACTCATTATCTGGCATTGACTTAATAAGAAGGGTAGAATCTAAAACTGTAAATGTTTTAACTTGTCCGCTGATTATAAATAAAGCAACTGGTAAAAAATTTGGAAAGAGTGAAGAAGGTGCAATTTGGTTGGACTCTAACTTAACATCGGTGTTCAAATTTTATCAGTTCTGGCTGAATATTCCGGATGAAAGTGTTGAATATTATTTAAAGATATTTACAGAATTAGATAAACATCAAGTTGAGTCTGTGATGCAACAATTTAATTCCAATAAATCTGAGAGAATTGCCCAAAAAACATTAGCGTTTGAAGTGACCAAAATTGTGCATGGTATTACTTCGGCTGAATCTGTTCAAAAATCAAGTGAAATATTATTTGGTAATCAAAATTTTCAAAAATTAAATAAACTAGATTTTGATCTTTTAAAAAATGATCTTCCACTTGTCACTACAGATTTAAACCACTCAATTATTGATACTCTAGTAGGATCTAAATTGATAGAGTCAAAGTCGGAAGCGCGTCGTAAAATAATGCAGGGAGCAGTTTATCTTAACGGTCAAAAATTAACTTCAGATAGAATTTGGCAAAAAGCAGACACAATAGATGATATCCATATTATTGTTAGAATTGGTAAGAACCACAACGCAATAATTCAATTTAACAATGGTTAACTGTTATAATAATAATTATGACAAAAAAAAGTGCAAAATCAGGTTCCAAACTTTCTAAACAAAGTAACAATCAGAAGATCTCAAAATCAAACTTAAAAACTGCCGATCAATACGATAATGATAATTATAATTATTTAGAATATTGGAATGGTCGTGATTATGAACACGCATCAGAAGAAATTGCTATAAAACGCTTACTCAGTGGCAAGCATTTCAAAAATGCCGCAGATATTGGTGGAGGTTACGGTAGGTTATGTATTTTATTATTGCAATATGCTCAAAATGTTGCATTAGCTGAGCCTAGTCAGCAACAACTTAATATTGCTAAAGAATTTTTAAAAGATTATCCAGAAGTAAAACGAGTTAAAACACAGGCTGATGACCTCAAATTTAAAACAGCTAGTTTAGATTTAGTGACGATGGTTAGGGTGATGCACCATTTACCAGATCCATCTGCCGAATTTGCAGAAATTGCTAGAGTTTTATCTGATGATGGAATTCTAATACTTGAGATGGCTAATTATGCTCATGGCCGAAATAGGCTAAAGCACGCTTTTAAGTTTAAAAAGTTACCGGTTGAGCCTGTTGATATACGGAGCCCTAAAAATCGCCGAAAAGAAGAAGTGGCTTTTGTAAATCATAATCCTAAAACGGTGATTAAACAATTGGCCCATGCAGGTTTGAAAGTAGATAAAGTTTTATCAGTTTCAAACTTGAGGTCTGTAACTCTAAAAAAATATGTACCCCAGAGTGTTATGCTGTCTTTAGAAACTTTTTTACAATCGGCACTCGCAAAAACATATTTTGGGCCGAGTGTATTTTTTCTTGTTAAAAAAGCTTCTTAGCTTGATTAAAGATGACTGTTTCATGGAACGATCCCTTAAGTAATTTAAATGGGATTGGTAGTGCTACTAATAATTTATTACATAAGCTAGGATTGTTCACTGTTGGAGATGTATTAGAATTTTACCCAAGAAAGTACGAAGATTATTCTAAAATTGTAACAATCGATCAAATTAAACCAGGACTAGTGACGGTAAAGGCAAAAATTCGACAGATGAGTGGTAGGTATGTAAGAGGTGGTTTACATATAACAGAAGCTATTGCGAGTGATGATTCGGGTTCTGTAAAGCTGGTTTGGTTTAATCAACCTTATCGTAAAAATTCCATTAAACAGTTTGAAAACTATTTGATTTCTGGAAATTATGAATTCAAAAACGGAAGATTGTACTTAAGTAATCCAAGTATCGAATTAGAGAGTGACCTGCCAATTAATACTGCTAGAATTATACCGATTTACCCTGAAACCAAAGGATTGAAGTCTAGACAAATCAGAAAAATTATTAAAGTAGCATTGGGCAATTTAGCAAAAATAAATGAAAGCTTACCAACAGAAATTATAGAGTCGCAGAATTTGATTAGTCGTAGTCAAGCTATTAAAATTAAACATTTTCCAGCCTCAAACGAAGACTTAAATAAAGCCAACGAGAGGCTTGGGTTTGAAGAATTATTCGAATTAATCTTGGCATCGCAACATGCTAAATCTGAGCTAAATCAAAACAGTGGTATTAAAATTAATTTCGATCAAAAAATAGCTAAGAAGTTTGTTAAAAATTTGGATTTTAGCTTAACAAGTTCACAAAAGCAGGCTGTATGGCAAATTTACCAGGATCTAGAATCTGGCAAAATTATGAATAGACTATTAGAAGGTGATGTAGGTAGTGGAAAAACTATGGTAGCCGTAATGTCGGCTTTAATGGTGCTTAAAAATTCATTTCAAGTAGCTTTAATGGTGCCAACAGAAATATTGGCTCGTCAGCATGCAGAGTCTATTAATAAAATTCTTACTAAAAATGGCTTTGTGGACGCTGTTCATTTATTAGTTGGTAGTATGAAGCATTCCCAGAAAAAGCAAGTCCAAGCAATTATGTCGGAGTCTAAGCCAATGCTTATAATCGGCACTCATTCGCTTATTCAAGAACATATAAATTTTACTAATTTGGCTTTAATTATTGTAGATGAACAACATCGGTTTGGTGTAGCTCAAAGGCAAAAATTATTAAAAACAACTAATAATATGCCACATATGTTAAGTTTAACAGCCACTCCCATACCTAGAAGTTTAGCGTTGACAGTTTTTGGAGAATTAGACATTAGTTTGTTAAGCGAAAAACCCAAACACCAAACTCCAATAGAAACAAAAATAGTACAACCTAGCGGAAGACTTAAAATTTATGATTTTGTAGAGAATCAATTAAAAACTGGCTTTCAAGCATTTGTAGTTTGTCCAATAATAAATGATTCTGAATTTTTGAAACTTAAATCTGCCAAACAAACTTTTAATGAAATTTCTAAAAATTTTAAAGATTTTAAGGTTAAATTACTGCATGGAAAACAGAATGATTTAGAAAATCAAGCTATTATGCAAGACTTTATCATCGGTAAAATCGATATCTTAGTTGCCACCACTATGATTGAAGTTGGCGTAGATGTACCCAATGCAACTGTAATGTTAATTGAATCACCAGAAAGATTCGGTTTAGCACAGCTTCACCAACTGAGAGGTAGAATTGGTCGTGGCTCTGCTCAAGGATATTGCTTCTTAATGTCTAGCGACGGCAATAATGTTAATTCCAGACTAAGAGCCTTAGAATCTACTAACGACGGTTTTAAGCTTGCAGAACTAGATTTAAAGCTACGAGGCGCCGGGTCACTTTATGGTACTTCTCAACACGGGATTCACGATTTAAAAATTGCCGACTTTACAGATATAAAATTAATTACAAGAGCCAGAATGTCTGCATTAGAGTTTTTGAAAAACCCTAATAATTTGTTACAATACCCAAGTATAAAGCAAAGAATAGCAGAGCTACAATCTGTGGTGCATTTAAACTAAATATGAGTAAAATTATTAATATAAAAGATTTTAGAGTAAATAGTAATAACTGGGGCATAAAATAGATGTATTCTGGAACAACTTTAACTCCTCTGTCGGGGAGATTATTAGGAGCGCATCAAAAGTTTGATAGAGTTGCACGAAAACAGCTAGCTAAGTTACTACCAGATAACAAAGTTTTTCCTTCGTCCCGAAAAATTTTACATTTCGAAGGCAAAAATGGCCCGGATGCAATAAAAAGAAAAAGCCCCGCTAAAGACGAACCTTGGCATTATTATAGCCCTTTTGATGAAGATGACTCGCAACTTTTGGAACTTATAAATGATCACTATCAGCAACTTGTAAAAGAACTTAAAAAGAATAATCGAGAACGAATTTCTTTTGAAAGTGCCTGGTTGGCTCACGCAATTGTAGATGGTTTAACGCCAGCTCACCATTACCCTTATGAGCAAAAGCTTAGTGAACTCCGAGGCGAAGGTATTGAAACGAGAGATACGGTTAAAAAAAAGATAATAATTGGTGGTGAAAATCGGCGAGATCAAATTAAGAAAAATTGGAAAGTGTGGGGTCCAAAAGGTCTGTTGACAACACATGGTTTGTTTGAGGTTGGCATCGCTTCAATAATTGCTCCCTTGAGTATTGCAAATGCTTACCCATCTAGAAAAGAAATAGAAACAGCTCTAGAGATTGGGCCGATTGAATTATTTAAAAGAACCGCTAAAGAAATTGCAATCTTAGATATGTATGAAAGGTTTAGAAAACGAGGATGGTCTACTAAACTAATTATTGATGTTAGGAATAAATTGGCGCCAGCTATAACAAAAACCGTAATGTTGATTTGGTATTTATCTTTGGTAGAAGCTGGCAAGATTAACTACTCAGAATTAAAATGAAATTAAGGGTAATTTCTGGGTCGCTTGGAGGGCGGTTAATTAATTCTCCTCCCGGTAATAAAACTCATCCAATGAGTGAAAAAATGAGAGGTGCAATTTTTAATATTTTGGGTAATATTGAGGGGCTGGATGTGCTAGATGCTTATAGTGGGAGTGGGGCTATCGCATTAGAAGCAATAAGTCGTAAGGCAAAATCTGTAATCGCGATAGAAACAGACAAAAAAGCTATTGAGACTATAAGGAATAACATAAGTTCTTTAGATGTTCCAGTAAAAGCAACGCAAGCAAACATTAGTACATGGATAGACAATAATCTAAATCAGCAGTTCGATATTATTATAGCCGATCCGCCTTATGAAAAAATAAATCTAAAACATCTAAATAAATTAAGTTTAGTTTTAAGAATGGGCGGGATCTTAGTTTTATCTTTAGCGCCAGAATATTCAAAAATAGAAATAGAAAATTGTCAGATGATAGAAATTAAAAGCTACGGTGATTCTTGCCTAGTTTTTTTTAGACGGTTAGGTTAAAATATTTAAAGCACTTTTAAGTTTAAAGTATGGGCGAGTGGTGGAATGGTAGACACGCTAGTCTTAGGAACTAGTGTCGCAAGACGTGAAGGTTCAAGTCCTTTCTCGCCCACCAGATTAGATTTCATGTTTTCTTAGTGAATTTTATAATAATAGAGCAAGCTTTCTAATTATTCTTGTATTTTGATGTTGTGTACAATCTTACCTGCCGATCTTCTCCTTAAGATTTTGTTTTTTTCATAGACTTCTAGGGAAGTTGCATAACTAATGTGATGAATTGAATTAATGATTCCAAAATTATTAAAATGGTTGTAAACTTAAAAATAGTTTATGTTTAAATTAAATGAGATCAAAAATAAAGCATCCAGTTTTTTAGGTAACTATGAACAAAAAGACCCAACATTACTAGCTGCTGCGGAACAGGCTGTTGGTGGTTTGTTAATATTGGATGGAATAGTAGGAATAGATAACCCTTTTGGTGGTAAAAAGCGTTCTGGTATTTTTGGAGCATTAATTGGTGTAATACTTGGTACAATAATTTTATTGTTTGGTGGCTCGTTTTTTAACCTTTTTGGCACAAAAGACTTGACTGCTGATACTACAGGGCATGTTACATCCATTGGCGCACCCCAAACTCACATAAGCACAGATAACAATGGCAATAAGTCAACAAGTACATCCTGTAGCTTAAATGTTCAGTATACGGTGGGTGAAAAAGAATATTCACAACCAACTAAAAGCGCGTCTAGTGATAACTGTAACGCTACTGTTGGTTCAAACGTAGCTATAAAATATAACCCCAACAACCCTTCTGATTATGACACTGCCGGAACGGTTAATACAATAAATACTATTAAGAAATTCTTACCATTTATAGGACTTTTTATTTTACTTGTATCTCTTGTGACTTTTACGATTAGATTGCTAAGCATTATCTTTGGCTGGAAACTATTGAGACATGGCCGTAATTTAGCAAAGACGTTGCCCAACAGCGGTAATATTGGATCGCAAATTTCGCAAATTCAGCAAGAGTTCAAGAAAACCTTTTTCAATGGTAATGGAGGTGCAGTATCTACTATTGAAAGTGCTGTTGGCGGTGACAATACACAGCAACATGTTACTCCAACACAAATGCCTCCGAATACGCCAAGTCAATCCTGATAAGAGTCTATTTTACATAATCAATAGAAGTCTAAAATCTTCTAACCTAATATTCGGAGTATTCCGTGTGCATGAATAAAAGCTGGGCTCCTTCGACATTATTTTGCTTGTTATTTACAAATTTCTTAAAAATGAGTTCTAGAGTAGGTGCAAAATCTCACCATGACACGGAGTTTTTATTTAGTATTTTTATTCTCCCACAAGAAGAAAATCTGGTAGATTTTATGTATTGACATAACCGGTATAATGATATATTATATTAAATTGATTTTGAGATTTTTCTAAAAAATCAAAACTGAATAATAACTAATAATAAATTTATAAAAATTTAGATAATTTTTACAAAGTTTGTAATGGTATTTTTATGCAAAGAAACTTAGATACAATGGAATATTTACTGAGCCCGATTCGTCAAGAACGGCAACAAGAAATTGCTAGCTATTTGCAGACATTAACTAAACCTTTAGTTAATAAAGCACTGGCTTTAACCGAGGATTGCCTACAGACAGATGATGTTATTTTTGTTCAACAACGGATTGGTCAATATGGAGAGTTAATTGATGTACCAAAAATAAGAACTATAGCCATATGCCATGAAGATCAAACTATTATTCAAGGTAGGTCTGATGATCGAGCTAAAGGAATCTCAAAAATTTTGCGCTATACCCATATTGATGAATTATTACAACTAGAATTGGTTGTTGACGGTAGAATGGATTTAGATGGTTATGATAGGCCAATGATGCCTGAGGTGCACACCCAAATGAAAAATACTAACCTAGAACTTTATCAAGAGTGGTCTGAAAAAGCATTTTTGTTGAGGCCGTCATTATTTAGCCTATCGGCTATGTATCGTCATTTAGATGGTGATTGGAATGAAAGAGTTATGGAAAGAAGTATGAAACTTTCTAATTGGTATATGCAAAAAGGTGCCTCAAGAACTACCGACTTATTAATTCGTAACGGTACATTTCCTGCTATTGCTGGGGGTTCTTTGATGTTTTGTTTACCAAAGATAATGAGTAGATTAAAAGATAAAAAAAACTAAACTTGAAAGCTAATCTTATTTATTATTTTGATATTTAAAGTTAGAATTTCATAAATTTAAACAGGTATATTACAATTGTTAGTAATATGAGTATTAGCACTCAAGCCTATAAAGGAGCTAGGGATTTTTACCCAGAAGACAAACGCTTACAACAGTGGATGTTTGGTAAATGGCGTCAAGTTGCTAGAAGTTTCGGCTATCAAGAATACGATGCGCCACTTTTAGAGCCGACCACACTTTACGCTACAAAAACCAGTGATGAAATTGTAAACGAGCAAACATATAGTTTCGTTGATAGAGGTGGCCGAGAAGTAACTATTCGAACCGAAATGACACCATCGGTCAGCAGAATGGTTGCTGCTAGGCGCCAAGAATTACCTTATCCAATAAGATGGTTTTCTATACCAAATTTATGGCGATATGAAAGGCCACAACGAGGTAGATTAAGAGAATTTTGGCAATTAAATGTAGATTTATTTGGAATTAGTAATTTATCGGCAGATTTTGAGATGATTCAAATTAGTGATGCAATTATGAGATCGTTTGGCGCAAAATCAAGAATGTTTGAAATAAAAGTAAATAGCAGAAAGTTGGTCAACTATCTTCTTAATGATTATTTAAAATTAAACGATGTACAAACAGATACAATTATTAAGTTGGTTGATAAGATGCATAAAATTCCTCAATCTGAATTTAGCGCTAAGTTAGATGCAGTACTAACTGCTTCTCAGAGAGAAGATGGCACCGAAGGCAAGTTGAGCGAGATTTTAAAAGCTAAGCTAATTAGTGATTTACCGCAAGATGTTTTGAAGCAAGAATTTACAACACAACTTGGTAATTTAATCGAACTAGCTAAGCAGTCCGGGATTGGCAACATTGTGTTTGATATTACGCTAATGAGAGGTTTTGACTATTATACAGATATCGTTTTTGAAGTGTTTGATAAGCATCCTGAAAATAACAGGGCTATGTTTGGAGGAGGAAGATATGACGGGCTTGTAGGTAAGTTTGGGGTTGATCCAATAGCTACAGTGGGTTTTGGAATGGGTGACGCAACGCTTTATAATTTTTTAATACTTCATGAGCTAATGCCAAAACTTAAAAATGATATTGATGTTTATGTAATTTTGTTAGGTAATGTTTATGAGCAAGCTATTAAGCCAATTAGCTTACTTCGTGAGATGGAACTAAATGTTGCGGTTGATAGTACTGGTAGAAAGCTAGATAAACAGATTAAAACAGCCGTTAAGCAAGGGATTAGATATGCAATTTTTATTGGCGATCAAGAACTTGCAACAGAGCAATTTAAATTGAAAGATTTAAACACTGGCGAAGAGGAAACTCATAGCTTAGAGCGAATTGCAAGCATTGTAAAAGATTATCGCAAGAAGTAACAAAAAGTATTTTGCAAAAAATCATAAAATACTAAAAACACTACATGCTAGACGAATCTTATAAAAGTTGCTAAAGTAATACTCTATGCAGGTACAACGACAAGATAGTTCAAAAACACATTGCTTATTAACAATTAAAGCAGACGATAGCGAACTTGATCAAATTAAACATAAAGTTCTCAAAGAGTTGGGTGCTGATTTAAAAGTTGCTGGCTTTAGAGCGGGCAAAGCGCCAATACATTTAATTGAAAAAAATCTTGATCAAAACACTTTACAGTCTAGGTTTTTAGATGAAGCTATAAACTTACTTTACGCACAAGCTGTATCTAAGGAATCGATAAAAGTCATAGGTAGCCCAAATATTTCATTATCAAAATTTGTGCCCTTTACAACTTTAGAATTTCAAGCAGATGTAGATATTTTAGGTAAAATCAAGCTATCTGATTATAAGTCGATTAAGAAAACTAAAGTAGTAGCAAAGGTAAATAATACCGATATCAATGAAGTTTTAGTTAGTTTGAGTGATAAGTACGCAACGCGGGAGAGTGTAGATCGTCCTTCAAAATTGGGCGATGAAGTTGTTATAGATTTTAGTGGTGTCGATTCTAAAAAACAGGCCATAAAAGGTGCTGATGGAAAAGACTATCCATTAATACTTGGAAGTGATAATTTTATTCCTGGTTTTGAAAAAAATTTAGTTGGGCTCAAAAAAGAAGCTAAAAAAGAGTTTAAATTAACCTTTCCAAAAGATTACGGGGTAAAAGCATTAGCTGGTGAAAAAGTAACTTTTAAAGTAGAAGTAAAACAAGTTAATTTGTTAGTTAAGCCAAAGCTCGATGATAAATTTGCAGAAAAAGTTGGACAGTTCAAAACCTTAGATGATTTAAAGGCCGATATTAAAAAACAGTTATTATTAGAAAAACAAAAACAAGAGAATACAAAATTTGAGAGTGAATTAATTAATCAAATCGTAACTAAAAGTGAACTTGATTTACCCAAAAGTTTAGTAGACGAACAAGTTGAAAGACTTAAAACAGAAGTTCGCCAAAGTTTAACTTATCGTGGCCAAACATGGCAAGAAATGCTAGATACTTTAAAGTTAACAGAAGATGAATATGTTAAGACCCAATTATTGCCTGAAGCAAAAACAAGAGTAAAAACCGGCTTAATTTTAGCCGAGATTTCAAATATCGAAAAAGTTCAAGTTACTGCAGAGGAACTTGATACACAAATGCGGTTACTTAAAGATCAATATCAAGATCAGCAAATGCAGGAAGAGTTAAATAAACCAGAGGCTCGCCAAGAAATTGCTAGCCGGCTAATTACTCAAAAAACTATCGCTAAATTAGTAAGTGTAGTAACAAAAAAATAATCTTTACCTAATTTAGCACTCTTACTTGACGAGTGCTAATTATTTATATAAAATGAAATTATTATGAAAATGAATGATTCAATATTAGTTCCAACCGTTATAGAGACAGATGGTCGAGTAGAGCGGGCTTTTGATATTTACTCTAGGCTACTTAAAGATAGAATTATTTTCTTGGGAAGTGATGTAAATGAACATACAGCAAATTTAGTCGTTGCTCAAATTTTATTTTTAGAAAATGAAGATCCTAAAAAAGATATTAAATTTTACATAAATAGCCCTGGCGGTAGTGTCTACGATGCTTTTGCAATTTATGACACTATGCAATATGTAAAATGTGATATTCAAACTGTTGGTATTGGAGTGCAAGCTAGTGCAGCAGCTTTTTTACTCAGCTCTGGAACAAAGGGTAAGCGATTTATTTTACCTCATGCAACAGTTATGATTCACCAACCTTCTGCTGGAACAAGAGGCAAAGTAACCGATATGGAGATAGACTTAAAAGAAGGTCTAAGGTTAAAACAACTGCTTAATGAAATTATGGCAAAAAATACTGGGCAAAAAATTAAAAAGATCCAAGAAGATATGGAGCGAGATAAATGGTTATCAGCAACAGAAGCTTGTGAATATGGATTGGTAGATAAAGTCCTTTAAATTTTAAATTTGTAATTTGTTCGGATTGTATGTTATTATTTATTGTTAAGAAGTAGGGTAAGCTAAAGTTTACTATTTTTACCCTAGTAGTAAACTAAAAAGTGCTTAGGATCTTCGGCGTATTTTATCATCAATTTAAACTCAACTTAGTTTTTAGTACTTATTTAAATGCATGTAATAGGTACTTTTAAAGTTGATATAGCAAGGAGAAAATAAGTTCGTTATGGCAAAAACGACTAGCATTGCGCCGTCAAAGCGCAAGTACTTTACACAAACAGATGAGATTCTTGATTTACCAAACTTAGTAGATCATCAAAATGATTCATTTTATTGGTTTGTAAATGAAGGGTTGGGAGAACTTCTAGCCGAAATTAGTCCAATAGATGATTATACAGGCACAAAATTATCACTTAGTTTTAAAGATTATAAATTTGAAGAGCCTAAAACTACCGAAGCTGAAGCTAAGGATGACAATATTTCGTTTGAAGCACCATTAAAAGCTACAGTAGTTTTGACAAATAAAATTACAGGTGAAGTAAAAGAACAAGAGATCTACTTGGGTGATTACCCTTGGATGACTAGTCGTGGAACATTTATTGTTAATGGTACTGAAAGGGTTGTTGTTAGCCAGTTGATTCGTTCGGCAGGTGTTTTCTTTACTTCAGAACAGCATACAAGCAGTAGACTATATGGAGCTAAAGTAATTCCAGGTCGCGGAGCATGGTTGGAGTTTGAGACAAGCGCTGGTGGAGCAATTTATGTAAAGATTGATCGCAAGCGCAAAATTCCCGTAACTACCCTTCTAAAAGCACTTGGATTAAGTGAAAGCCAAATCAAACAAGAACTATCTCATGTTGATCAAGGTAAGCTGAATTACACAAGCGCAACATTAGAAAAAGATCCAGCTAAAGGTTCAAACGAAGCTTTGATTGAAGTTTATCGAAGGTTACGTCCCGGTGATTTAGCAACTGTTGAAAATGCCCGAGATCTGATTAAAAATATGTTCTTCAACTTTAAGAGATTTGATTTTAGTAGAGTTGGACGCTACAAAATTAACTCAAGGTTAAATTTAGATGTTCCAAACACTACTGAAAATAGAGTAATGCGGATAGAAGATTTACTGGCCATAGTCGCAGAAATTATTCGTCTTAATAATACTCAAGAGCCAGCCGATGACATCGATTCATTGGCTAATCGGCGCGTTAAATTGGTTGGCGAGTTAGTACAAAGGCAATTTAGAATTGGTTTGCTTAGAATGGAGAGAAACACTAAAGATCGAATGAGTATGAGTGATATTGAAACAGTTACTCCTGGACAGCTAATCAATGCTCGACCAATCGTTGCTGCAGTTCGTGAATTCTTTGCAAGTTCACAACTATCTCAATTTATGGATCAAGCTAACCCTTTGAGTGAATTGGCTCACAAACGCCGATTAAGTTCAATGGGGCCTGGTGGGTTGAACCGAGAAAGAGCAGGTTTTGAGGTTAGAGACGCTCACGCGACTCACTACGGAAGAATATGTCCGGTAGAAACACCAGAAGGTGCAAATATTGGTCTTGTTTTGAATTTAAGTTTATATGCTCGAATAAATGAATATGGTTTTATTGAAACACCTTATGTAAAAGTTATTAATTCGGTAACGGCAAAGGATGCAGTTGGCTACACAGCAAGTTTAGACTTAGAAGATAATGATGGTAAAGTAATTGTAAAAGCTGGTAAAAAAATTACAGCAAGTGATGCAAAAAAGCTATCAAATGTTAAAAATAGGGCAACTTGGCCAGTCAAGGCTGTTGTTACGAAAGATATTGTTTATTTAGATGCATCCGATGAAGAAAAAGCCGTAATAGCAGGGTCAAATGAAAAAATTGATGAAAATGGGCATTTCGTAAATTCAAGGGTTTCAGCGCGAAATCGTTTAGTCTCGGGTGATGTTGATGCCGATGAAGTTACTCATATGGATGCTTCAAAAAGGCAAATAATTGGTTCGAGTGCTGGTTTGATTCCTTTTATTGAGAAAAACTATGTGTATCGAAGTTTAATGGGGAGTAATCAGCAACGACAGGCAGTTCCCCTTGTGAAGCCCCAAAGCCCAATAGTCGGTACTGGCTTAGAGGGAGTTGTTGCTAGCAATACTGGTCAAATATTTCAAGCAATTGAAGATGGTCAAGTTTTAAAGGCCGATGCTGATGAAGTGATTATTGATTATAAAAAAGCTGGCAAAGTTAGCTACAAACCACAGCATTTTGCTAGAAGTAATGACGGAACATCAATTAATCAAAAGGTTGTTGTAAGTAGTGGCGAAAAAGTCAAATCTGGTGATTCCTTGATTGAAGGTATGTCTATTGAGGGTGGTGAACTAGCATTAGGTAAAGATTTGATTGCAGCTTTCATGCCTTGGTCTGGATACAATTTTGAAGATGCTATTATTATTTCTCGCAAGCTTGTTGAAGATGATACTTTGTCATCGGTACATATTGTAGATTACATGACAGAAGTTCGAGAAACTAAGCTTGGACCTGAGCTTGTAACTAGAGATATCCCAAATGTCTCAGAAGAGTCACTTAGGCATTTAGATGAAGATGGAATTGTTCATATTGGGGCAGATGTGCATCCTGGCGATATTTTAGTTGGAAAGATTACTCCAAAAGGCGAACAAGAACTTTCGAGTGAAGAAAGGCTTTTGCGGGCTATCTTTGGCGAAAAAGCTAAAGATGTTCGTGACACCTCTCAAAGAATGAGTAATGGTAAACATGGTAAAGTTGTTGGTGTAAAAATATTCTCTAAAGAAAATGGTCACGAGTTAAAGGCTGGTGTAATAAAACAAATTAAAGTTTATGTTGCACAAATGCGGAAAATTGCAGTTGGCGATAAACTTGGTGGACGATATGGAAATAAAGGTGTAATTGCTAGGGTTTTGCCGGTAGAAGATATGCCATTTATGGCTGACGGTACGCCAATCGACATAATTTTAAATCCTTTGGGTGTTCCAAGTAGAATGAATGTTGGTCAGCTTTTTGAGGCTCATTTAGGTATGGCTGCCAGAGCTTTAGGTTTTAAGGTTGCTTCGCCATCTTTTAACGGAGTGTCGATTGATAAGATTCAAGATTTGTTAGCTGAGGCTGGTTTGCCAAGAAACGGAAAACAACAGCTTTATGATGGAAGAACGGGCGAACCATTTTCTGAAACAACAACAGTCGGTAGTATGTATATGATCAAACTAGATCACATGATTGTCGATAAAATTCACGCACGATCGACTGGCCCTTACACAATGGTCACACAACAACCACTAGGTGGTAAGGCTCAAAATGGTGGTCAACGATTTGGCGAAATGGAAGTTTGGTCATTAGAAGCTTACGGGGCTGCTAACACTTTGCAAGAAATGTTAACAATCAAATCAGATGATGTTTACGGTCGGTCTAAAGCTTATGAATCAATCATCAAAAAAACTCCAATAGTAGGGCCAAAGGTTCCAGAAAGCTTTAATGTATTAGTAAAAGAATTACAAGGACTTGGGCTTAAAGTAGACTTAATGATGTCTGAAAAGCTTATTGATGCAGAAGAAATTGTGGCAGTGAATATTAATGATGAAGCAAGAACTCAAGCAAGTATTGATGTACCTGCGCCAGAATATTCTGAGATTGATATGTCTGCAGATTCTAGTGTGGATGAGTTTGACTTAATCGAAGTAGACGATCATTTACCGGCTGAAGTTTTAGCTGTAAAAGATACAGGCCAAAATATTACCATTGATGAAGAAAGCGAGGATAAATAATGAGACATTATCATAATGGGCCAACTATTTCAGATTTTGATGCTGTTAGGCTTGCTGTGGCTAGTTCCGATGACATACTTGATTGGTCATACGGGGAAGTTACTAAACCAGAAACAATCAATTATAGGACTCAAAAACCAGAACGCGATGGCTTATTTTGTGAACGAATTTTTGGACCGGTTAAAGATATAAATCCTTATGACTCTAAGTACAAAGGCGTGAGATCTAGAGAAGCTGCTGTTGATAAAAACGGTGAGATTGTAACTAGAAGTATCGTAAGACGAGAACGGATGGGGCATATTAATTTGGCTGCACCCGTTGCACATATTTGGTTTCTTAGAGGTGCTCCCAGTGCCATTGGTTTACTACTCGGATTAACTGTTAAAAGTTTAGAAAAAGTAACTTATTTTGCTAATTACATTATAAAATCAGTTGACGAGGCGAAAAGAGATCAAATTCTTGCAGATAAAGAAGCACAATTTAACGCTTCTTGTGAAGCAATCAAAGCAAGATATGAAGAAGAAGCTAAAAAAGAAGACGCTAACTTAAAAGCTTTGGCGCAGATGCAAACTAAAGAGTTAGATGAAGTAAAACAAAGTTTTGAAGCATTTAAAGCTCAGGCAGAATCCTTAGTTAAGCTTAATTTAATTAATGAAAATGATTACTATGATTTAGATGACGATTTGGTAGATTTAATAGAAGTTGGGATGGGTGGAGCTGCGCTAAAAGAATTGCTAGATGAGATTAATCTGAAAGATTTAATAGCTAGTCTGAGTGAAGAAGCAGAAGATGCAAAAGGTCAACGAAAAAAGAAGCTACTAAAAAGACTTAAATTGCTTGAAAGTATGGATCGTGCAGATATTAAACCTAGTTCAATGTGTGTAAGTGTTCTGCCCGTTATTCCTCCAGATTTGAGACCGATGGTACAACTAGCCGGTGGAAGATTTGCAACGAGTGATTTAAATGATTTGTATCGGCGAGTTATCAACCGCAATAATCGATTAAAGAAATTGATAGAACTAAATGCTCCAGAAGTTATTCGGCGTAATGAACAAAGAATGCTTCAAGAGGCAGTTGATGCTTTGATAGATAATGGTAATGCTCGGTCTGGTAGAGCGGTTGCCGCAACTGGCCAACGCCGAAGGCTAAAATCTTTAAGTGATATGCTTAAAGGCAAGCAAGGCCGTTTTCGTCAGAATCTACTTGGTAAAAGAGTTGACTATTCTGGTCGTTCAGTAATAGTTGCAGGCCCAGAGCTAACTATGGATCAGTGTGGATTGCCAAAAATGATGGCACTCGAGCTATTTAAGCCATTTGTTATTGGTAGTTTGATTGAAAAGGAATATGCACATAATATAAGGTCAGCTACCAGAATGATTGAAGCGGGCGAAACTCCTGTTTGGGATGCACTTGACGAAGCTATTAGTGGTAAATATGTACTACTTAACAGAGCGCCATCTTTGCATAGACTAAGTGTCCAGGCTTTTAAGCCAATCTTAATTGAGGGTATGGCAATACAACTGCATCCATTGGTGTGTAAAGGATTTAATGCCGATTTCGACGGTGATCAAATGGCGGTCCATTTACCGCTTACTGAGTTAGCGCAAAAAGAGGCTAAAGATATTATGGCTGCTAACAAGAATCTGCTTAAACCGGCTGATGGTTCGCCAATTCTTCATATTGAACAAGATATAGTTTTGGGTTGTTACTACCTAACTTATGAGCGTAATGATATTAAAGCTAGTGACGTACAAAAACTATCAAGCCTTGATGAAGCTTTAATGAAACTTGATGCAAGCCAAATTAGACTTCAGTCATTTGTAAGTATTAACTTTAGAGGTCAGAATTTAACTACAACTTTAGGTAGAATTTTGTTCAATGAAATATTTCCAGAAGATTTCCCATTCCAAGATGAAGCAATGACAAAGAAAAAATTAGCTAGTGCTATGGCTTTAGCATATGAGATGTATGGTCAAGAAATTACGGCTGAAATTGCCGACAAATTAAAAGATTTAGGCTTTAAATATGCGACCAAGTCAGGTTTAAGTCTTGGTATGGACGACTTTAGTGAAATTAAAGGGTTGGATACAATAATAGCAAAGGGAGAGCAGAATTCATCACAAATTAGCGATCAACATGATCAAGGATTCATTACCGAAGAAGAGAGATACCGATTAACAGTTGAGAATTGGCTACAAATTGATGCCGATGTGCAACAAACATTAAGTGATCAATTCGCCAAAGATGATGGCGCTATGTCTATTGCGGTTGTTTCGGGTGCTAGAGGTAATATTGGCCAGGTAAAAATGGTGGTCGGTATTTTAGGTGTATCAATGGACACAACCGGTAGAGCTATTGAGCTTCCAATCAAATCTGCTTACAAAGCTGGTTTAACTTCGCTAGAATATTTCACATCTACCAGAGGAACTAGAAAAACCATGATCGATACAGCCTTAAAAACTGCTGACTCTGGCTATTTAACAAGGCGTTTGGTAGATGTTAGTCAAGACGTATTTACGATTGACGAAGACGAAGATGATCCAGGTTTTGCAATTTATAGGAAAGATGCTGAAGAGATTGGTGTTAGCTATGGATCTCGACTGGCTGGTAGATATGCAGCTGAAAATGTTGGAAAGTTGGTTGAAAAAGGTTCATTAATTACCACTGAAATTGCTAACAAAATAGAAGCTGACGGTAATATTGATGGTGTGAAAATAATGAGTGCCTTAAGTTGTGAAAATGTTAGAGGGGTCAGCCGTAAAAGCTATGGCATAGATCCAGCTACGGGTCGTTTAGTTGAGAATCACCATCCTATTGGCGTAATAGCAGCTCAGAGTATTGGTGAGCCTGGAACTCAGCTAACACTTAGGGCGTACCACGGTGGTGGATCGGCAGCAGCAGATGATATTACTCAAGGTTTACCTCGTGTAGAAGAGTTGTTGGAAGTTCGAACACCGAAAGGTCAAGCTTATTTAACAGATATTTCTGGTGTTGTAAAAGTTTCTGAAGATGGAGATCATTATGTTGTTGAAATTAATGCCAAAGAAGCAGAAACTACTAAGTTGGCTTTAGAACAAAGAACAGCAAATATTGAATCTGGTAGTTTAGTGAATATCGGCGATGTAATTGCATCAGAAGAAAAAGGTGCGAATCCATTGATAGCTTCTGTGGCAGGAATAGCTAAAGTAACAAAAAAGAGCATCCAAATAAAGCCAAATATAACTAAATCAGTAAAATATGAGATACCAGGCAACAAGCAATTACTTGTTAAGGATGGTCAAGAAGTTGTTGCTGGTGAAAGGCTAACTAATGGATCAATCAACTTGCATGAATTAATTAATCTTCAGGGCGTAGAAGCTACACAGCGTTATATAATGAACGAAGTGCTAATGATTTTTGCTTCTCAAGGTCAAAATATTGCTGAAAAGCACTTAGAAATAATCGTAAGACAGATGTTTAGCCGAGTGCAAATTGAAGATGCTGGAGATAGTGATTTTGTAACTGGTGATATTGTTAGCAAAATCTCAGTTCAGGCCGAAAATGACAAATTGCAATCTGAAAATAAAGCTCCGGCTGTCTTTAATCAGTTGCTTTTAGGCATAACTAAGGCGTCATTATCTACAGAATCTTTCCTTAGTGCTGCAAGTTTTCAGGATACTACTAGAGTTTTGATATCAGCCGCAACAAGTGGTAAAGTAGATCGTTTATTTGGCTTAAAAGAGAATGTTATTTTGGGTAGGAAAATTCCGGTTGGTACAGGTTTTAATGCCTATACTCAACAAGAAACTGAAGCAGAGGTTGCAACAGATATTTAAATCTGTTAGAATCAATATGTTAAATTAAGTAGTCCGAGCCATTGCAGCGGCATTTGCAAATGTTGCAGTAGATTACAAACTTTAAAAGGAGAACAAGTGCCAACTATCAATCAATTAGTTCGAAAACCTAGAACTAAAACAATTAAAAAATCTAAATCACCGGCTTTACACCGGGTGGTGAATAGTTTGAAAACTAAAAACTATGAAAAGCCATCACCATTTAAAAGAGGCGTTTGCGTTAAGGTAACAACTAAAACACCTAAGAAACCTAACTCGGCACTTAGAAAAGTAGCTCGTGTAAGGTTGCAAAATGGCCACGAAGTATGGGCTTATATTGGTGGAGAAGGTCATAACTTACAAGAACACGCAGTTGTAATGATCCGTGGTGGCCGAGTAAAAGACTTGCCCGGTGTGCGCTATCATATTGTTCGTGGAGCTTTAGATTTGCAGGGTGTTGAAAATCGAAAACAAGGCCGTTCTAAATATGGCACAAAAAAGGCAGGTAAATAATGGTTGAATTTTATCCAATAACCGAAGATTATAATGTAACTTTACCTGATTGTGGTGAGTGTGATTATAATCAACAATATGTGGAAATTACAGGAAGATCGTTTAAGTCTGAATGTCATAATATATGTGAAGCAATTCCTAGTTTGCAATGTGGGCTTGCATCTTTAGCGGTTCAAGCTATTGCTAAGGAAGACAATGAATATAATGATTATTTTTCTTATATAAAGAAAGTAGGAGGCAAAAATGCCTAGAAAAAAAACTAAGTCTTTAATTAGAGATATTCAACCAGATAGAATCTATAATAGTGTGCAGGTTCAAAAGGTTATCAATAGAGTAATGCTTAATGGCAAAAAACAACTTGCCGAAAGATTAGTGTATGATGGAATGCAAAAATCTGCCGATAAACTAAAAGTCAAAAATCCTTTAGATATCTTTGAACAAGCAATGAAAAATATCCAGCCACAACTCGAAACGCGCTCACGGAGAGTTGGTGGTGCTAACTATCAGATTCCTTTTGAAGTTAAAGGTCAGCGTCAACAGCATTTAACTATTATGTGGTTTGTCCAATCGGCTAGAAGTCATAAAGGTATGAGTATGGTTGATAGGATTGCCCAAGAACTTACAGATGCTTACAATAACACCGGTATTGCAGTTAAAAAGCGTGAAGATACTCATAAGATGGCTGAAGCCAACCGAGCTTTTGCCCACTTTGCCAGGTAATTAGAATAATGCCACTTATTGAAATTGATCACAAATTAGAACATGGTGAATACACCGCTGTTGTTGGTTGTGAAAAAACATTTGATTATGGCTATATTCGGATTGAGCCACCTTTTGAACATTCGGAAAGCTTACTTTCTACAATTACTGATCGCGGGCTAAAGTACGAACATGAATTTACAGATAAAAATTGTACAGCGATTGTTTTTAATGAAGAGATTAGGGGTGATAAAAGTAGCCCTGAAGAAAATTTAGTAATAGTTCTAGATGCAACAAATCTAATGCTTTCAATACTTGGTGGAATTTCAGACAAAGAACAATTTGTAAATAAATGGAACAATCAGTAAACAGAAAGGAAAAACATGGCAGATAAAAAAGTAGAAATGAAAGACATACGCAACTTGGGCATCATTGCCCATATTGATGCAGGTAAAACAACCACAACTGAAGGTATTCTGTACCGAACTGGTTTAAATCATAAAATTGGTGCTGTACATGAGGGAGAAACAACTACCGACTGGATGGCACAAGAACGCGAGCGTGGTATTACAATAGTGGCTGCATCGGTAACTTGTTTTTGGAAAAATCACCAAATTAATATTATTGATACACCAGGGCATATTGATTTTACAGTTGAAGTTGAAAGATCCTTGCGAGTGCTAGACGGAGCATGCGTAGTTTTTGATGGCAAAATGGGTGTTGAATCGCAAAGTGAAACAGTTTGGCGTCAGGCAGATAAATACGGCGTGCCACGAATTTGCTTTATTAATAAGATTAATCAAACGGGTGGTGATTTCTATAAATCGTTAGATTCTATTCATAACAGACTTAACAAGCATGCTTTTCCAGTTCACTTGCCAATCGGTTTTGAACAGTCTATCAATGGCGTAGTGGATTTAATCAATATGAAATCCTATACATACAAAGAATTCTCCGATAAAGAACTTGTTGAAGGAGAAATCCCTGCAGATATGCTAGAAAAAGCTAAAAAATATCGTAGCTTGTTAATTGAAAATGCTGTTGCTGAAGACGAAACAATGCTTGAAAAGTATTTTGAAGTAGGCGAAGAAGGCTTGACCGAAGAAGAAGTTAAGCAAGCTATAAGAACAGCAACTTTAACAGGCAAATTCTTTCCGGTAACAGGTGGCGATGGTCGAGGTGTAATTGTTGAAAAAGTATTAGATATGGTTAATGATTTTTTACCAAGTCCATTAGATGTAGGCTCAACTTGGGGTAAGCATCCTAAAACAGATGAAGAAATTGAACGCAAACCAAGCATTACTGAGCCGTTTTCAGCATTAGCTTTTAAGATAACATCTGACCCTTTTGTGGGTAAATTAGCATATTTTAGAGTTTATTCTGGAAAAATTTTAGCCGGATCTTATATTTTTAATAGTAGCACGGGAGAAAAAGAACGAGTTGGTCGAATTGTGCGCCTGCATGCAGATAAACGAGACGATGTAACAGAAGTTGAGGCTGGTGATATTGCTGCCATTGTTGGCTTAAAAGGCACAACTACTGGTAATACATTGTGTGATCAAAATAATCCGATAGTACTTGAAAGTATTACCTTTCCAGAGCCACCCGTAAGTATTGCTATTGAGCCAAAAACTAAGGCCGATCAAGAAAAAATGAGTTTAGCACTACAGAGACTTGCTGAAGAAGACCCAACTTTCAGAATTAAAGTAGACGAGGAAACAGGGCAAACCATTATATCTGGGATGGGAGAATTACACCTTGAAATTTTAGTAGACAGAATGAAGCGAGAGTTCAATGTTGAAGCTAATATAGGTCAGCCTCAAGTTGCTTATCGTGAAACTATCAGAAAAGATAATACCGAAGTTGAAGGTAAATTTATTCGACAATCTGGCGGTAGAGGCCAGTATGGACATGTTTGGTTAAGACTTTCGCAAAATGAAGCAGGAAAAGGTTTTGAATTCATCAACTCAATCAAAGGTGGAGTGGTGCCTGCTGAGTATATTAATCCAGTAAAAGCAGGAATTGAGGAGTCTATGGCTAATGGTGTTTTAGCAGGCTATCCGGTAGTAGATATCAAAGCTGAACTTTATGACGGAAGTTATCATGATGTAGATTCTAGTGAAATGGCTTTTAAAATTGCCGGAAGTATGGCTTTGCAAGAGGGCGTTAAAAGATCTAACCCTGTTTTACTTGAGCCAATAATGAAGGTCGTGGTTGTAACACCAGAGAACTTTATGGGCGATGTCATTGGTGATTTAAATAGCAAACGAGGACGAGTTGAATCAATGGAAGATCTTTCAGCTGGTGTTAAAGAAATTACGGCTTTTGTACCTCTTGGAGAAATGTTTGGTTATACAACAAACTTAAGATCTATGACACAAGGTCGAGCTGGTTCTAGCATGGAATTAGACCATTATGCAGATGTGCCAAATCATGTAACAGAGGCAATTGTTGCAAAGAATTCTAAATAAGCTAAGTTTTATGAGTAGTAAAAGAGAATCAATTGTTCCATTGTCTGAAATAAGAGAACAGCACTCATCAATTATGGTAAGTTTTAGTAAAAGAATAGGGCAACTTTTAACTAAACATGTTGCCCAAATTAGCGATACATTTACCCAACTTAGTGTTAGCATTGGAGTAGACGAACCTATAATAGAAAAGATAGAAAACTCAGATGAAATTTAATGCTTCAATTTGCTTTACAAAATAGTTATTTTCAGATAATATTAATAAGTATCTCTTGTGAGTATTATATAGATTTACAAGATAAAATTAATTTAATAAAGGAGCTAAAATAATGGCTGACTTCGATAGAAGCAAACCTCATGTAAATGTAGGTACAATGGGTCATGTTGACCATGGCAAAACAACTCTAACGGCTGCAATTACGCACACGCTGTCTAAACGACTTCCAAGTGAAATAAATAAACCTATCAATTATGATCAAATTGATAATGCGCCTGAAGAAAAGCAGAGAGGCATAACTATTGCTGTGTCTCACCAAGAATATGAGACAGATAAAAGGCATTACGCTCATGTTGATATGCCAGGTCACGCCGACTATATTAAGAATATGATTACTGGTGCAGCCCAAGTAGATGGAGCTGTTTTAGTAGTTTCAGCAGCAGATGGCCCTATGCCTCAAACCAGAGAACATGTTTTGCTTGCTCGTCAAGTTGGTGTTCCAAAAATAGTTGTGTTTTTAAATAAAATGGACCTAGCTGATCCAGAACTTGTTGAACTTGTAGAAATGGACGTTCGTGAACTACTTGCTAAGAATGGGTTTGACGAAGACGCACCTATTATCAAAGGTTCCGCAACAAAAGCATTAGAAGGCTCGGAGTCAGATATGGATGCTGTTATGGATCTAGTTAAGGCAATGGACGATTTCATCCCTGAGCCAAAGAGAGATCTAGACAAACCATTTATGATGGCAATTGAAGATGTCTTTTCTATTAAGGGGCGAGGTACGGTTGCTACTGGTCGTATAGAACAGGGTATCGTTAAAATTAACGATGAAGTAGAAATAGTTGGAATTAGAGACACTAAGAAAAGTGTTGTTACTGGCGTAGAAATGTTTAAGAAGAACCTTGACCAAGGCCAAGCTGGTGATAATGTTGGAATCTTACTTCGCGGTGTTGAACGCGATGATATTGAACGCGGTCAAGTTTTAGCAAAACCAGGTACAATTAATCCTCATACTGAGTTTGATGCCGAAGTTTATGTTTTAACTAAAGAAGAGGGTGGTCGCCATACTCCATTCTTTAAGGGTTATAAACCACAATTCTACTTTAGGACTACTGATGTAACTGGAGAAGTAGAACTTCCTGCAGATAAAGAAATGGTGATGCCGGGCGACACAGTAACTTTTAAAGTTAAACTGATTCAGCCTATTGCTATGGATCAAGGACAGCGCTTTGCTATTCGTGAAGGTGGCCGTACGGTTGGAGCTGGAGTTGTAACCAAGATAAATAAATAATCTTTCTTGCAGACAAATGAAATTAAGACTCAAATATATTTCGAGTCTTAATTTTTATTAAAAGCAGTTTAAAGTCTGGATACAAACATTTTAAAACTCAAATATAGATCCTATTTATCTCTGTATCTAAAAAAATTGTGGTAGGAATTGCTATCATATATATATGTACGGCATCTAAACTTGCAGTCAAAACTTTCCTTATTGCTTATTTCAATGCTAATGTAATTCTTCAAAAACAATATAAATACAAAAAATCAGAAATTTTTGGCTGGCAGTTTCTAATAATGATTTGAATAAGTATTAAATATGTTGTAATATGTATGGGTACAAAATAATCGTGATGATTAAAACTCGTTACAAATGTTAAATTACTTTGCAAAGATGTTACATCACAACAAAAGGAGATAGCATAAATGGCAGAAGCTAAAAAGTCAGAAAGTAGCAAAGCAAGAATAAGAATTCGTTTAAAGGCCTATGATCATAAAATAATTGACCAATCAGCCAAAAAAATTGTAGAAACGGCACTTAGAACTGGAGCTACTATTGCCGGTCCAGTACCACTTCCAACGGATAGGACATCATACACGGTGGTAAAAAGCCCCCATGTATTCAAAAAGGGTCGGGAGCAATTTGAGATGAGAATACATAAAAGATTGATAGATGTTCTAGATCCAAGCCCAAAAACCATTGAGAATTTAATGAACTTATCTTTACCGGCTGGTTGTGATGCCGAAATTAAAATGTAAAAAGTGTTTTTTAGTTAGCGTAAAATAAACAACAGGTTGACAGATAAAATGAGAAAATGTTAGTATATATTGGTATATTGTTTTCTTGGTGTATACAAGCAAGTTCAATAAGATATCGAAAACTGCTATATACCAAGAATTTTTATGCAAAAATATAAGTAGGAGTAGAATGAAAGCAATAATCACTAGAAAAGTAGGCATGACTAGTACGATCGATAAAGATGGTACAGTATTAGCTGTTACTTTACTTAGTGCTACTCCAAACACGATTTTGCAAGTAAAAAATAATGAAGTAGATGGCTATAGTGCAATCCAACTTGGCTTTGAAGAGACTGCAAAAACTAACAAACCTCTTGCGGGGCATATTAAGAAAGCAAAAGCAAACTCAAGGATCATTAAGGAATTTAAAGTAAATGAAATCACTGAACAAATGACTGTCGGCCAAAAACTTTCGGCCGATATTTTTGTTGTTGGAGATTTAGTAGATGTTACAGGTGTAAGCAAAGGAAAGGGTTTTGCCGGAACTATTAAAAGACATAACTTTCATAGAGGCCGTAAAACTCATGGCGGTAGAAGTTATCGTCGACCGGGTTCAATAGGTTCTATGTATCCGCAAAAAATATTTAAAGGTAAGAAAATGGCTGGCCAAATGGGATCTGAAAGAGTAACCACTAAGAATATCAAAGTTGCAATGGTTGATACTGAGCACAATATAATTGGTGTAATAGGCTCAGTGCCCGGACCGAGTAAAGGTATCGTCATGCTAAAGGGTGTAAACTAATGAATGCTCCAACTTTTACTAAAAGTGGCTCTAAAGCAAGTACTTCTGCAAAATTACCTAAAGAGGTTTTTGAAGTCGATGTTAAAAATAATGAACTCCTAAAACAGGCTTACATCAGCTATTTAGCACAAGGACGCTCTAATTTGGCTATTGTTAAGACTAGAGGATTGGTACGAGGTGGTGGCCGTAAACCTTGGCGCCAAAAAGGTACTGGTAGAGCCAGATTTGGATCTATCAGAAACCCAATTTGGCGTGGTGGTGGTATTGTCTTCGGCCCAACTGGACACGAGAATTTTACTAAAAGACTAAATTCTGAAAGCAAAAGATTGGCTATAAAACAAGCTTTGAGCCTAAAAGCAAAACAAATTAAAGTTATTGAAACAATTGATTTTGCCGATGGCAAAGTAAGCTCTGCTACTAAATTATTGAATAAGTTAGATGCAGATAGAAATGTTTTGTTAGTGACCTCCGAAAAGAATAACTTGAAAGAGAGAGCTACTAATAATTTGCCGTATTTAATATTAACTCAAGCTAAGTATTTAAATGTTTATAATATTTTAAATGCCAATCATATTATTATAAGTAATAAAGCATTAGCAATTATAAACCAATGGTTGGGGGACGTGGAAAATGTCTAAATCTTTAATACTAAAACCAATTATGAGTGAAAAAGCCTATAAGCAAAGTATTGATATGAATACCTATGTATTTAATGTGCCTTTTTCTTCTAATAAACAGTTGGTTAGTCAATCAGTTTCAAGTCAGTTTTCTGTTACGGTTAAAGATGTAAGATTGGTTATAGTCAAAGGAAAAGTAAAAAAATCGTATCAAAAACGTACCCAACCAGTTTCCGGAAAAAGAGTAGACATTAAAAAAGCCTATGTTAGATTAAAAGAAGGCGATTCTATTAATATATTTGGCGAAGAAGAGAAATCTAATAAAAAATCTACAAAGAAAGATTTAAATTCAAAATCTAAGGAGTCTAAGTAATGGCCATTAAAGTTTATAAGCCAACAACGCCTGCGCGTCGTGGTATGACGAGTCGTGATTTTGATGAAATTACAGCCAAAAAACAAAGGCCCCTAAAGTCTTTAACAATTGCTAAAAAACAAAATAGTGGCCGAAATAATCAGGGTAGAATTACTGTAAGACACAGAGGTGGTGGAGCTAAGCGGTTTTATAGAATAGTTAATTTCAATTTAAGTATTGGCACATCGGCAGTTATTGAAGCTATTGAGTATGACCCAAATAGATCGGCAAATATTGCTCGCATAAAAGATAATAACAATAAATACCACTATATATTAGCAGTAAATGGCATGAAAGTTGGTCAAACAATTGAAGCAAATACTGAATGCCCAATAGAGATTGGTAATAGATTGCCACTTACTCAGATTCCGGTTGGTAGCACAATTCATGCCATAGAAATGAAACTAGGAAGTGGTGCTCAAATGGTTAGAAGCGCTGGAACTAGCGCTCAACTAACTGCTAAAGAAGGCAATTATGCTCAAGTTAAATTACCAAGTGGTGAAATTAGAATGGTAAATATAAATTGTTGGGCTAGCCTAGGTGTAGTTGGTAATGAACAGCATAAAAATATTAAGTATGGTTCTGCTGGCCGAAAGCGAAATATGGGAATACGCCCGACTGTTCGTGGAGTAGTTATGAACGCAGTAGATCACCCGCATGGTGGTGGCGATGGCGGAAGGCATGGTATTGGTGGAGGTAAGAATCACGGAGCTGCCCCTAAGACACCTTGGGGCCAAAAAACCTTAGGCTATAAGACACGCAGGCGCAAAACTAGCAATAAATTTATAATTCGTTCCAGACACGAAAGTAAGAGAAGGTAGAGGTAAATATGAGCCGTTCACTTAAAAAAGGACCTTTTGTAGATCCAAAATTAGCTAAAAAAATAAATGCTTTAAGCAAAGATGATCGAACAATAATTAAAACTTGGGCAAGGGCTTCTACAATCTCTCCTGAATTTGTTGGTAAAACAATTGCTGTACACAATGGCAAAGTTCATGTTCCTGTTTTTATATCTGAGAATATGGTCGGGCATAAACTAGGAGAGTTTTCGCCTACTAGAAAATTTAGAAGTCATGGTGGCAAACTTGCGAAAGGACAAAAATAATGTCTGTTCAAGCATTAGCTAAAGGTGTTAGAATGAGTCCTCGTAAAACTGGAGTAGTTGCTAATTTAGTTAGAGGACGAAGTGTGGCTGACGCATTAATTATTTTGGAAAACACACCTAGACGAAGCGCTGATGTTGTGGCGAGAGTTATAAAATCTGCAGAGGCAAATGCACTTCACAATCACAACTATAAACCTAATACTCTGCGAATAACTGAAATTACTGTAACGCCTGGTCCTAGGCTTAAAAGAATTAGACCAGCTGCTCGTGGTAGTGCTTTACGCTTTCAGAGAAAATCTTCTCATATTAGAGTTAAGGTTGATGGCGAAATTAGAGAAGTTAAAAAGCCTTCTAAAAAAACAGTTACCACCAAAAAGGAGGCAAAGTAATGGGACAAAAAGTAAATCCAATCTCAATGCGTTTGCAGGTAAATAAAGATTGGCGCAGTAAATGGTTTGTAAGTAGAAAAGAATATGCTAAATATCTAACTCAAGATCTTGAAGTAAGAAAATTGATTAACAGTAAGTTAGGTAGCCGTGCATCAATTAATAAAGTCGATATTGAAAGATCGCCAAACTTAGTTACCGTTACATTATCAACCGCAAAAGCTGGTGTCGTGATTGGCCGAGGTGGTTCTGGGGTTGCAGAACTAAAGAATGCGATTGAACTAATTTATAAAACCCCAGTTCGAGTAAATATCGAAGAAGTGAAGAAACCAGAACTATATGCAAAATTAGTAGCCGAAAATATTGCATTTCAATTACAAAGGAGAATTTCATTCAGAAGAGCTATTAAATCTGCTTCAGCGGCAACTATTCGTAGTGGCGCCAAAGGAATTAGAATTGAAGTTTCGGGAAGGCTAAATGGAGCTGAAATGGCAAGACGAGAAAAAGAAATTATTGGTAGCGTTCCACTGCACACACTTAGAGCAAATATCGATTATGCTTTTGTGCCAGCTCATACCCCTGCCGGGATTATTGGTGTAAAGGTATGGATATATAAAGGCGAGGTGAATTAAAATGTTAATTCCTAAAAGAACTAAATACCGTAGAGTGAGAGTTGGCAGGATGAAAGGCGTTGCAACCAGTGCTAATACTATTGCTTTTGGCCAGTTTGCCTTGCAGTCTCAAGGCATGGATAGGATAACTTCTAGGCAGATAGAAGCAGCTCGTCAAGCAATGACTCGTTATATTAAAAGAGGTGGAAAAATTTGGATTCGGATATTTCCCCATACACCCGTAACTCGTAAAGCTGTCGGTACCAAAATGGGACAAGGTAAGGGTAGCCCAGATTTTTTTGTAGCTAAAGTTAGACCAGGAACTATTATGTTTGAAATGCAGGGCGTTAGTGAAGAAATTGCGCGAGAAGCAATGAGATTGGCTTCGCACAAACTACCTATTAAAACTAAGTTTTTAGTTCGGGAGGATAACTAGATGAATATTTTAGAGATCCGTAAATTATCTACTGCTGAACTTGCAACGCAAAGCACCAAAATTAGAGAAGAAATTGCAGAGCTGAGAAGGCAAATTATCGTCGGTGAAACTACAAATTCAAGAATTATTCGTAACAAAAGAAGAGATTTAGCAAGAATTTTAACAGTACTTGGTGAGCAACTTGAAAAGGAGACCAAATAATGGCAAAGGTA
Source organism: uncultured Candidatus Saccharibacteria bacterium (assembly GCA_964603625.1). Classification (GTDB taxonomy): domain Bacteria; phylum Patescibacteriota; class Saccharimonadia; order Saccharimonadales; family JAGQNJ01; genus HK-STAS-PATE-36. Next base: position 20,125 of record CAZRVM010000001.1, on the reverse strand, counting down.
TTACAAGGTACAGTTTCATCTGACCGCCCCAATAAGACAATTGTAGTGACTGTTGTTACGCATAAAAGTCATCCTCTTTATAAAAAGAGGTACATTTCGTCTAAAAAGATAATGGCACACGATGAAACCAATCAAGCAAAAGTAGGCGATAAAGTTACTATTATTGAAACCAAACCAATAAGTGCCAATAAGCACTTTAGGCTTTTAGAAATAGTAGAAAGGCCTGTTATTAATGAAAAAATATCTAGTTCGCAAGAAACGGAGACTCAAAAATGATTCAGCAAGAATCTAGGTTAAAAGTTTGCGATAATAGTGGAGCACGCGAAATTCTATGTATTAGAGTTTTGGGTGGTACTAGGCGTAGGTATGCAAGAGTCGGCGATGTTATCGTTGCAACTGTTAAAGATGCTAGTCCAACTGGAAATGTGAAAAAGAAATCAGTAGTTAAAGCTGTGATAGTAAGAACTAGGTATTCAATTAATCGGAAAGATGGTTCAACAATTAAGTTTGATGATAATGCAGCAGTAATTATTGGAGAAGATAAGTTGCCAAAAGCAACCAGAATATTTGGACCGGTCCCAAGAGAATTAAGAGAAATGGGTTACGCCAAGATTATCAGTCTTGCCCCGGAGGTACTTTAGTGATTAAAAATTATAAAATTAAGTTAAAAAAAGGTGATACAGTTGTTGTAATTAGCGGCAAGGACAAAGGAGTAACTGGGAAAGTTATAGCCAGGCATTTTCAAACCAATAAAGTAACTGTAGAGGGAGTTAATGTTGTTAAGAAACATTTAAAACCAAATAAGAAACACCCTCAAGGTGGTGTAATTGATAAGACCATGCCAATTTATGTTTCAAAAGTAGCGATTGTTGAGCCAATTAGTAAAAAACCTACCAAAATTGCTAGTAAACCAGTTACAGGTGGAAAATTTGTACGAATTTACAAAAAAACTGGCAAGGAGATTAAATAAATGGCTACCAAGACTGAATTAAAGATATATACCGCAAGGCTTAAAGCAGATTACTACAATAAGTTTGCTAGTGAATTGAAATCAGAATTAGAGCTTGCAAACATTAACCAAGTTCCAAAGCTCGAAAAAATAGTAGTAAACATTGGTCTGGGAAGAGGTAAGGACGATAAGCGGCTTATTGAAATTGCTACAAATACTTTGGTAAAAATTACTGGTCAGCAACCTATTTTAACTACTGCTAAAAAATCAATCGCAAGTTTTAAACTTCGCGAAGGAAATAAAATTGGGCTAAAGGTTACGCTTCGGAATGACCAAATGTACGAGTTTTTAGATCGTTTGGTTAATATCGTTTTACCAAGATTGCGTGATTTTCATGGTTTGAGCAACAAAGCTTTCGATAAACAAGGGAATTATAGTATTGGTCTAAATGAGCAGACTATTTTTCCAGAAATTACATTTGAAGATTCATCTATTTTACATGGGCTACAAATAAATTTCAGAATTAAAGCATTAGATATAAGTCATTCCAAAGCATTATTAATTAAATTTGGAATGCCGTTTGAAAAGACTAAAGAGGAGAATAAGTAATGGCTAAAAAATCTATAATTGCAAGAGACAAAAAACGACAGCAAATGATTAAGAAGTATTCAGACAAGCGTCATCAACTAAAAGTTGATGGAGATTTCGATGCATTACATCTTATGCCCAGAAATTCATCGCCAACAAGATGGAAAAATCGTTGTGGTCAGACTGGTCGTCCCAGGGGCTATATGAGAACGTTTGGGTTAAGTAGAATTACTTTTCGTGAACATGCCAGTAAGGGTGAAATCCCAGGCGTTACAAAGGCTAGTTGGTAAGGAGTGAATATGGTAAGTACAGACCCAATTGCAGATATGTTAACTAGAATAAGGAATGCTATTTTAGTTGGCAAAAACGAAGTAGCTGTTCCGTATTCTAAAATTAAAGAATCGATTGTGCAAATTTTAAAAGAAAACCATTATTTAATTGGATATTCGACTGTTGGCGATGGAATAGACAAAAGTTTAACATTAATTTTGAATACCGATCAAACAAATGCAAACATCTCTTGTATCGAAAGAGTTAGCAAGCCTGGTCGAAGGCAATATGTTAATGTAAGAGATATTCCAACAATTAAACAAGGACGAGGATTGGTAATTATATCAACTTCAAAAGGTTTAATGAAAGGTCAAGACGCAAAACAGCAAAAACTTGGTGGCGAGCTAATTTGCAAGGTTTATTAAGAAAGGAAATGAAATGAGTCGTATAGGAAAACTGCCAATTACAATTCCAGCTGGTGTGACAATCACTATTGACGAAGATTACATTGTTGTTAAGGGCAACAAAGGTGAACTTAAGCAATTAAATTTATCTGGAATAAAGATATCTCAAAATGATCAAGAGTTACTAGTTAAGAGAGTTGATGATTCGGCAGAAAATCGGGCTAAGCATGGCCTTATGAGGTCGCTTATTAATAATATGGTAATTGGTGTAACTGATGGTTTTTCAAAGCAACTAGAAATTCAAGGTGTAGGTTTTAGAGTTGCACTAGCCGGCAATCAATTAAAAATGAACTTAGGATACTCTCATGAAGTTGTGTATAATTTGCCACAAGGAATTGAAGCTAAAGTTGAACAGAACATAATAACTATATCAGGAATTTCAAAACAGAGCGTGGGGCAGGTTTCAGCAGAAATAAGAGCTTTAAGAAAGCCAGAACCATATAAAGGCAAAGGCATAAGATATGTTGGCGAACAGATTATTCGTAAGAGCGGAAAATCAGGAAAGGATAAATAATGAATCAGCTACAGAAAACCAGACATAATCAATTGCGGAGAAAAAATCGTATCAGAAAAACAGTTGTTGGTACTAGTGAACGGCCAAGGTTATCTGTTCATATTAGTAATTTACATATTTTTGCACAGATAATAAACGACCAAAAGCATGCAACTATTGTTTCGGCTACTACAGTGGGAGTCAAGCTGCACAAAATGACAATGACCTCAAAGGCGGAGTGGATTGGAGAAGAAATTGCTAAAGTTGCCAAGGCTAAGAAAATTAAACAAGTCGTTTTTGACCGAAATGGCCGATTGTATCATGGTAGAATTAAGGCACTTGCAGAAAAAGCCCGAGAAGGCGGATTGGAGTTTTAAATGGTCAAACCAATAGATTTAAAAAGTAAGTCTAAAATTACTGATAAGCCAGAAAGTCAATACGATGAAAGAATGGTACACATCGATAGAGTAGCTCGTGTTGTAAAAGGTGGCCGACGATTTAGATTCAGAGCATTAGTAGTTGTTGGAGATCACAAAGGTAGTGTTGGCGTTGGTGTATCTAAAGGACAAGATGTTACGACGGCTGTTACCAAAGCAACAGAAGTAGCTAAAAAAAATCTTGTTAAAATTGCATTATATAAAGACACAATTCCGCATGAAGCTGAAGGGCGAGTTTCTGGTTCTCATATTCTTTTAAAACCAGCTAGTGCTGGTACTGGCTTGATTGCCGGTGGCGTAGTGAGAACCGTTTTAGAGGTTGCAGGTATTAAAAATGCATTATCAAAATCGCTCGGATCATCTAATAAAATCAATTCTGCCTACGCTACCGTTGAAACTCTTATGAGCATCAAACCTGCTAGTGAATGGGTTGCGGTTAAAACTAAAGCCGTTAAGTCTAAACCAGTTAAGAAAGTTGAGGCAAAATAATGCAATATCATAAACTTAACATTAAAAGTCATAAAAAATCGACTCGGGTAGGACGTGGTATATCAGCCGGTAAAGGTAAAACAGCTGGGCGCGGAACAAAGGGTCAAAATTCTAGAACTGGTGGAGGTGTTAGGCCGGGTTTTGAGGGTGGTCAGAACCCACTTGCTCAAAGACTTCCAAAATTGCCAGGCTTTAAATCTAAAAGGCCTAAGACAGAAAATATTTATACCGGCCAACTTGATTCTCTTAAAGGAGAAATCAATAATCAGGTTTTAGCTGATGCTGGTTTGGTATCTAGTGCATTTATAAAAGTAAAGTTAATTAGCAAGGGCGAAGTAACTAAAAAACATAAAATTACAATTCAAGCAATTAGTAAAACCGCTAAAGAGGCTGTTGAAAAAGCTGGTGGCGAAGTTAAACTTATTAGTAGGCTTCAAAGAAATGCTAAAGAAAAAACAACAGACTAATAAATTTAATTTTGATATTATAAGTTAGATAGAGTACGAGAGGGTTGTATAATAATGAACTGGAAAATCATATTAAAATCACTTAAAAACGCCGATATGCGCAAAAAAGTTTTTGCAGTTTTTGGTATGATTATTATCTTTAGATTGTTGGCTCATTTACCAATACCAATCGCTAGTGGCGAAACATTAAAGCAAATTTTAGATACTTTATTTACATCATCAAAGACTTCTCAGCTCTTGAGTTTTATCGATGTTTTATCTGGTGGAGCTTTAGCTAATTTTTCGATAATGTTAGTAGGTCTAGGCCCATACATTAATGCTTCAATTATTCTGCAATTGTTAACACGCGCCATTCCAAAACTGGAGGCTTTAAATAAAGAGGGTGAATACGGCCGTAAGAAAATTAACCAGTATACACGAATATTATCTTTTCCGCTTGCCATTATTCAATCTATTGGCTCGATATATCTAGTTAGGCAGACGGCTACTAGTATCGGGGGGTTGGGAGATATAACCGCAAATGCATCAATCGCTCAGTGGGTGTTAATGGTATCAGCACTTACCGGTGGATCTATGTTATTGATGTGGTTAGGCGAGTTAATAACTGAGCAAAATATTGGAAATGGAATATCTTTAATAATTACTGTTGGAATTGTTAGTCAATTACCACAAATGGCTGGAAGTTTAATTAGTAGCGTTGTGAGCCCAGACAAAAAGTGGACTATCTTAAATAAACAACTACCTATCGATGAAAATGCTTTTTGGTTATCTTTGTTGATTATTGTGATAGTTATTGTAACCACAATATTAGTTGTAAAACTTAACGAAGCCTCTAGAAACTTAACCGTAAATTATGCTAAAAGAGTACAGGGAAATAGATTATATGGTGGAGTCACTACTGTTCTCCCGGTTAAGTTAATAACTGCAGGCGTAATTCCAATTATTTTTGCTGTTGCATTTTTAAGTGTTCCAAGTTTCTTGGGGCAAATTTTTGTTGGGTCTAATAGTGATAGGCTTCAAGAAATTGGCACCAAGCTTGTTACCTGGTTTCAAACTCCTACATCTCAATCTTTTAGCGCTGGCGGAATTGAGCCATATATATACCCAATTGTCTACTTCTTACTAGTGTTTATATTTACTTTCTTTTATACTAGCATTGCCTTTAATTCATCAGAAATTGCTGAAAATCTTCAACAGCAGGGTGGTTTCTTAGAGGGCATTAGGTCGGGTAAGCAAACCGAGAAGTATCTAAATAAAGTAGTTAATAGGTTGACTTTGTTCGGAGCCACAGCTTTGGGACTGCTCGCAGTGTTACCTATAATTGGCCAGGCCTTTTTGAAAACCAATATTACAATTGGTGGAACTAGTATATTGATTTTGGTTGCAGTAGCATTAGAAACCTTAAGAATGTTAGAATCTCAAGCCTTAATGCTTACTTATGATAAATATGAGCAACCAGACTTTTTGTATCAAGCAACTACTCCTGCTGAGGCGGCAAGCGGTGGTAGAAAATTAATATTTAATAAAAAACTTCCAAAATTTAACAAAAAGCCAAAAAATGATAAATAACTGTTTACAAAGTATTGTGGCTCTGATACAATTATAACTTGTTATATATTTATGGCCAACAGTAAGGAAGTAATTGAGCTGAACGGAACGATTGTAGAAACCCTACCCGGGACTCAGTTTAAAGTAGAGCTTGAAAATGGTCATCAAATTATAGCTCATGTTGCCGGAAAAATGCGAAAACATTATATTCGGATTGTTCCAGGTGATAGCGTTACGGTCGAGTTGACCCCTTACGATCTTACTAAGGGCAGAATCACCTATCGCAAGAATTAATTATCAATTAGCAGTGTGTTGTAGCAAGAAACTACAATCCGCAGAATAAATCGTCCAGTAAAGGAGAAATAACTTAGGATGAAAGTGCGTGCAAGTGTAAAAAAGATAAGCCCAGACGACAAAATTGTCAGACGTAAGGGCAAGTTATATGTTATTAATAAGAATAAACCTAAGCATAAGCAGAGGCAGGGTTAAATGGCGAGAATTTCTGGTGTAACTTTACCAAATGATAAATTAATAGAATATGGCTTGACTTATGTATATGGGATTGGTTTAAAGACTTCGCAAGACATCTTAAAATCTGTTAAGATTGATCCAACAACTCGAGTTAAAAATTTAACTGATAGTGAAATATCAAAAATTCAGGAGGTTATTAATAATAATTATACCGTTGAGGGTGAACTTCAAAGAATTGTTACTTCGAACATCAAAAGACTTAAAGATATAAATTCTTATCGCGGACAGAGACATAAATCAAATCTTCCGTCTCGTGGTCAAAGAACTCGAACCAATGCAAGAACCAGACGAGGCAAAAAATCAACTGTAGGTGGCACTAAGAAAAAGGCACCAGCTAAAACTTAAGGAGATGATAGATGACTGAAACTGTTACAACTACACCAAAGAAGAAGAAAATTAAACGAAGTATCCCATATGGGCAACTTCATGTATTGGCTACCTTTAATAATACAATAATTACTTTCACAGACAGCAAAGGTGATGCGTTGGTTTCTGCAAGTGCTGGAGGCTGTGGTTTTAGAGGTTCAAAAAAAGGTACAGCTTATGCAGCTCAAGTTGCAGCTGAAAAAGCTTCACAAATTGCAAAGCAAACTTTTGGTATGGTAAAAGTAGATCTTTTTATTAAAGGCATAGGTCTTGGGCGTGATTCTGCTGTTAAGGTGTTGAGCGCGAATGATATTAAAGTTGAAAAAATAACAGACGTAACTAGTGCTCCACATGGTGGAGTTAGACCGAAGAAAGCTAGGAGAGTTTAGGAGTAATATGGCAAGAGAACTACAACCAGTTGTAAAAATGAGTCGTCGAGAAGGCTATGCTTTGCATCCTAAAGCACATAAAGCATTAGTGAAACGAGCCGTTCCAGCAAGTCCTGGTGGCAAAAATAGCCGGAACAAGCCTAGTCAGTACGCTATTCAATTACGAGAAAAGCAAAAGGTAAAACGCTTATACGGATTACTAGAGAGACAATTTAGAAAATTAATGGATGAGGCAGTTCGATCAAAAAGCCGATCTGGCGAACAGCTACTATTATTTTTAGAGCAAAGACTTGATAATGTAATTTATAGAAGTGGCTTAGCTGTTAGTCGACAGGCGGCACGGCAACTTGTTAGTCATGGGCATTTTGAACTAAATGACAGAAGAGTCGATATTCCTTCAATTAGAGTAAAACTAGGCGATAAGATAAAATTAAGGGAACGCAGTAAGAGTAAAGAGTATTTTAAACAAATTGATGATGTTAGCCCTTCGGGTCAAGAAAATGAAGCAACTTGGCTAAAGGTTGATCGTAAGAAATTTGAAATTTCAGTTGTAGGGCTTCCATTAAGAGAAAATGTTGAACCAGATATAAACGAGCAATTAATAGTTGAGTATTACTCACGCTAAGGAGGAAATAATGTCAAAAAATATATATACACCAGGAGTCGTAACAGTTGAAGAACATTCAAACAATAGCGCAACTTTTGCAATAGAACCACTTCACACTGGTTATGGGATGACTTTAGGTAATAGTTTGAGGCGTGTTTTGCTATCTAGCATAGCTGGTTCTGCAATTACTTCTTTCAGAATAGAAGGAGCAACTCACGAATTCACTACTGTTCCAGGCATAAAAGAAGATGTCGTTGATATAATGCTAGCTTTAAAAGGTATTAGATTTAAAGTATTTTCACAAGAGCCTCAAACATTGCAAATAAACAAAAAGGGCAAAGGCAAGGTTACAGCAGCAGATATTACTTCTAATGCCGATGTTGAAGTTGTTAACAAAGATCATTATATTGCAACAATAGATAATGATAAAGATTCATTGAACATTGAGTTTATAGTTGAAGTAGGTAGAGGGTATCGCCCTGTTGATGTTACTCAACATAGTAAATCAAACGATATGATTGCAGTCGATGCAATATTTAGCCCTGTTCAAAGGGTAAGATATAAGGTAGAGAATACTCGTGTTGGCCAAATGACAGATTTAGACAAGCTAATTATTGTAATCAATACAGACGGAAGTATAACTCCTAAAGATGCTTTTGAGGAAGCTGCTGCAATACTTATGAATCAATATAACGCTTTAGCTGGTCAAACGAGGGTAGCGCCGACTCCAAGCGTAACAGAAAGCCAAGAAGAGACTAATGATGACAACGCTGAACTTTTAATGTCTATTGAGGATCTTAATTTCTCAGCTAGAACAACTAACGCATTAGTCAATAACGAAATTCACACATTGAAAGATTTGTTTGATTTAACAGATACGGAACTAAGAGAATTAAAAGGCTTTGGTACTAAAGCGTTAGATGAAGTAAAAGATAAATTAGCGGAGCTGGAGTTATAAATGCATCGCCACGGTTATAAAGGTCGAAAATTTGGTCGTCAGAAAGATCAAAGAAATGCTATGATTGTCAGTTTAGCGGAATCTTTAATTATTCATGAGTCTATTGAAACTACTCTGCCTAAAGCAAAAGATGTTTTACCTTATGTTGAAAAGTTAATTACTAAAGCAAAAAAGGGTGATTTGCACAATCGGCGCCAAGTAATTACCAGTTTACAAACCATAAGTTCGGCAAATAAATTATTCGATGAAATTGCTCCGAAGTTAACGGGCAGGTCAAGCGGTTATTTACGAATAGAAGCAACTAGGAATAGGCGTGGTGATAATGCCGAACTAGCTCGAATTAGTTTTGTAGACAAAATTTCAGTAGACGATTCTGCTTTAGAAGGCAAAGAAAGTTCATCGGCGTCTACTAGCCAAACCGAAAAAATTAAAGCAAAGAAAGTAAGCAAGTAAGATGAAAACATATAGCGCAAAACCAACGGATGTAACAAAGCAATGGTATGTTATAGATGCAAGCCAGGCAAACCTGGGAAGATTAGCAACCCAAATTGCAGAAATACTAATGGGTAAAAACAAAACTCAATTTACGCATCATATTGATTGTGGGGATTATGTTGTAGTTACAAACAGTGATCAACTACAGGTTACCGGTAACAAAATGGAAACAAAAATATACTATCGCCATACTGGGTACCCTGGAGGCATTAAACAAACTAATCTTAAATCTAAAATGAATTCAGATTCTACAGATGTAATTTTTAAAGCGGTTAGAGGTATGCTGCCAGTTAATAAACTTAGAGACGGAAGGCTGGCGCGTCTTAAAATTTATAAAGATTCAGATCATAATCATTCTGCTCAAAACCCTCAGCAAATTAAAGTAAAGGAAGCAAAATAAGATGGTTAAAGATAGTTATTTTTACGCACTTGGTAGGCGAAAAAGTTCATCAGCAAGCGTTAGGCTTCAGCCGGGTAAGGGGAATATTATAATAAACAATATCTCAGCTGAAGAATATTTTGATAATAGCAAGGTTTTATTAGGCAAACTTCAGATACCTTTTTCTAAGCTAGATTATGTTAATAAATATGATATTAGCGTTAGAGTTAGTGGTGGTGGGCATTCTGGGCAAGCTGAAGCTATCAAACTTGGAATATCTAGAGCATTAGCGTTGAGCAATCCCGACCTTAAAAGTACGCTTAAAAGAGCAGACTTACTTGGCCGTGATCCTCGCGAGCGAGAAAGAAAGAAATTTGGCCTTAAAGGAGCTCGTAAACAAAGGCAATTTACTAAACGCTAAATCTCGGGTTAATAAACTATATTTTCTTGACATATCTTATTTTAGATAGTAATCTCTAAGTTGTGAGCTATTTAAACAATTTTTACTTTTGGTTTAATGAAAACACCTAATTGGTGATAGCTTTTAAATTAACAAAATATTATCGCCAAACCAGGCGATTTTTTAATTGAAGGGAGTAAAATGGAGATCTCAAGATCAGTCGCAAACAAAATAATGATAGAAAATCATATTGAGTTATCAGTAGATGACAAACGCACACCAGAACAATACATAACTGAGTTATTATTTTATATCGATGCAGTTGATCGATCGAATAATGCAAATGAAGTGGTAGTAAACTCGGACTTACTTTAACAAAAATATTTAAGATTAAGTTATAATATAGAATATGAGTGAACCAGTAATACTGACAGGTCTGAGGTCAAATAATCAACTACACTTAGGCAATTATTTAGGTGCATTACTTCCAATAGTAAACTTGCAAAAAAAATATGCTAAAGAGTTTCAAATTAATTTGTTTGTTCCAGACCTGCATAGTTTCACTACTCCTATTGATCATAGCAAGTTGTATAAGCAAACAATGGATAACTTAAAACTATTTGTTGCTAGTGGGCTGGATTTAAATAATCCAAATACTTTTATTTATCGGCAAAGTTTTATTCCAGCTCATAGCGAATTAACTGTTATCTTAAACAGTTTTGCGTATATGGGAGAATTGTCTCGGATGACGCAGTTTAAAGAAAAAGGAGAAGGTAAAGCTAATGTAAGTGTTGGTTTGTTTGATTATCCAGTGTTAATGGCGTCAGATATTTTGCTTTATGGAGCTAAGTATGTTCCAGTAGGGGCTGATCAAACTCAGCATGTTGAATTAGCACGTGACATTGCAATTAGAATGAATAATAAATTTGGTGAACTTTTTGATTTGCCTGAATCAGAAAATAAACAAATAGAATTTTCTGATCAGCAACATAGGTTGCGAATTCGCGATTTAATGGATCCAACTAAAAAAATGAGCAAGTCTGATGTTAGCGGTAAGGGTGTAATATTTTTAAATGATAGCCCAGACCTAGCATATAAAAAGATTATGTCAGCTACGACAGACAGCATTGGCAAAATTGCCTATAACTTCACGGACCAGCCCGGTATAAGTAATTTATTAGATATTCTTGCCGCACTGTCTAATCAGTCAATAGATGAATTATTAAGTGTTTATGGTGGCCAACAACAATACGGTTCTTTAAAAAATGCTCTTGCTGAAACTGTAAAATCTTTTTTGCAAAGCTTTCAAAAAAAGCTTTCTAGCGTAAATGAATCTGCTCTACAAGCAAAATTGGAGCTTTCTGAAAAAACTATGAATGAACAGGCTGTCAAAACTTTAAGCAAAGTACAAAAGGCTGTTGGGATCAGACCTTAATGGAACATATTAGCGAAAACGCAGACAACTATACTGAAATAGACATAACAAAGCTAAATCCAGAAACGATTGCAATCAGAGGTATGCCCAGAGCTGTTAAACAGAAGCTGGAGGATCAATTACTCCCCGCCTATTGATTTGGAGTTACGCTCACAATGGATGGAGACTAAGAAGCAATGCAAAAAATTAAAGTAGATCAAATTAATACTAAGCAAAGACTTGATATTGTTGTTGGCAGGCACTTGCCAGGCATAAGCCGTACTTCAATACGCGGGCTAATTGAACAAGGCAAAATTCTAGTTAATAATAAGCTTCAAAAAGCTGGATACAAACTTAAAGAATACGATGTAATTACAATAGACTATGATGAAAATAGTGAGAACATTGAAACCGCACTAGACCTACCTATCATCTATGAAGATGATGATTGCATAGTTATTGATAAACCAATAGGTCTTTTAACTCACAGTAAGGGAACTTTAAATGTCGAAGCAACTGTGGCTAGTTTTATTTTGCCAAAAACAAGAAACTTAACAGGCAACCGTGCTGGAATCGTTCATCGGTTAGACCGCGCAACCTCTGGTATTATTATTTGTGCTAAAAATTTAGAATCATTAAAATGGCTTCAAAAACAATTTGCAAACCGAAAAGTTAAAAAAACCTACTACGCTATTATCAAAGTTGGTCTGTCGCCAAGCGAAGCAATAATCGATATGCCAATACAGCGGAACTCCAAAAAACCAAAACAATTTATGGTTGGCGTTAATGGAAAACCAGCAATTACAAAGTATAAAATCATCAAAAGCAACAAAAATTACAGTTTAGTAGAATTGACTCCTCAAACTGGCCGTACTCACCAACTTAGAGTTCATTTAAACCAAGTAAAACACCCAATAGTTGGCGATTTAATCTATAATGGCGAACCAGCCAGTAGATTGTTTCTTCATGCATATTTACTAGAAATAACCCTACCTAACAAAACTAGGCAAGTCTTTATTTCTAAATTTCCAGTTGCTTTTAATGAAATGGTAAAGTAATGAGAGTACTTCTCAGCAGTTCATCGAAGAAATCAATAGATGATTTTATCAACCAGAAAGGTCAATGCTTGAGCCTAATTGCGCCAAATGGCTTTGGTAAATTTACAATCGCCAAATTTATTGCAAGCAAATTTCTAAACACAGATCAGCTGAATGACAATCCAAATTTATTAGTAATCAAGCCAGATGAAAAAGGCAATATTTTAATAGACGAAATTAGGCAAATTAATTCATTCATTAAGTTAAAAGCTACTTCCGCTTTAGAGACACCAAGGGTTATCATTATAAAAAACGCTGAAGTCTTAACAAAAGAATGCCAAAACCTTCTTCTAAAACCATTAGAAGAGCCACCACGAGATGTTTTATTTATCTTATGCGCCAGTTCCGTGCAGAGTTTATTGCCAACAATTCAATCGAGAATTAAAATACTAAATTTAATTCCCCCAACAAGTAAAGAAATAAAACAATTTTTCAAAGATGACTTTGAGGAAGTTAAATTATCAAAAAGTATACTTATTTCACAAGGCAAGCTTGGCATGCTTTGGTCTTTACTTTCAAACCAGGAGCATCCTCTATTAGAACAAATTGATTCAGTAAAGCAATTCATTAAGTTAAATAAGTTTCAAAAAACTTCAATGATTAACAATCTGGCTAAAAGTGATGTTACAAGTTTTTTAGATGCATTATATATTGTTGCCGATTCAGGTTTTAAAAATTCTGTAATGTCAGATCAAAAACAGGTGATTTTCTGGCATAAATTAAAAAAAGCAACATATTTAGCTAAAAAAGAATCTCAGCTTAAAGGTAATAATAAATTGATTTTAACTAAACTTGTTTTAAGTATATAATAATAGTTGTATTATGTTGGCACTTTCACTATTCTTTGTTCTTGGAATTATTACAATTTTAAGCGCAAATCAATTAGATGACGATTTTACTCAATTACCAAGTAAGATATCTGGCAAATTAGCTAAGCTTTGGGATATAGCCCATCAAGGTATGCGCGAGAATAGATTTTTGCGTGCTGAAAAAGCACTTCTAACAATTTTAAAAATCGATGAAAAAAATGCCGCTGCCTATAATCGTTTAGGTATTCTTTATGCTAAACAGAAAGAATATAAAGATGCGATCGATTGTTTCGAGATTGCCTCTAGTATTGAAACAACCCCGTCTAGCCTGCATAATTTGGGCTTAATTTACTATGAAACCGAAAATTATGATAAAGCTGCCACTGCATTTGAGCAAGCTTTAAAATTAGAAGACACACTAGCCGCTAGGCATATCGCATATGCAAAAGTTCAGGAAAAGCTTGGTAATGAAAAATTAATGTTCCAAGAACTTCAAAAAGCAGTAGAACTAGAGCCAAATAAAGAATCCTTGAGTTTGTTACAAAAAGCTTATGAGTCTTTTAATATGCCAGAAGAAGCTGAACAAATTGAAAAGCAAATTGCAAAACTAGTTGTGCCTAGTGGCAAACCTAAACGAATTATCAGGCATAAGCGTAGAGTTGTAATTTAGCCCACAACCTGTTAAAATTCTCCAAGTGCTTTTAGGAGCACTTTATATAAAATTTAAAAATTTTAAAAAGCAAAGAATTTTTGCTGGCATAGCTCAGTTGGTTAGAGCGACGGTTTTGTAAACCGTAGGTCGTGGGTTCGAATCCCTCTGCCAGCTCCATTTAGGTATAATGCGAGAATACCTAATTACCTGAGGATTGTCAGGGATGTGTTGGTAGTCAACTTTGGCTACTTCTGCAGGGTTAGTGAAGCGGTCAAACACGGCAGACTGTAAATCTGCTGGCTTATGCCTTCGTAGGTTCGAATCCTACACCCTGCACCAGTAATGGACTTTAAAAAGAGCAAGAAAATTCTTTTTTATTGGTAAATTCTTATAAGATCGCATTAAAGTTTACTTAAAATTAAATGTTGTTGTAGTTTTTTATTTAATTTGAAGCATAGGTAAAAAGCAGTTTATACTAACAAGCGTTGCTTATGTTTAAATATAACCAAGAAAATAATTGGTATAAAGTTTTTGTTGATTCTGATGCAGAATTTATTGCACCTGCACTATCAGAAGAGGAAGCATTTAGCAGTGTTATAAACTACTGTAATCAAAATACTTTTTTAGGTTTAGATCCTGAAATGATGTTTCCTCACGGTTTATGGGGTGTTATGCTTGATCAATCTGATTCCGATATGTACTCTAAAATTCAACAAAAAACTAATGTTCAGCCCATCAGGCTAATTCAAGATAAAAGATCGGTTTTAGAAACTAATTTTGAACCTGTAGTTAACGAAGTTATTGTAAATGAAAACCAACTTAGTTTGCTTTCGTTAATTGAAAGTTTCGAAAAATAATAACAACATTCGTACCAATTTATGTTATTTGTTAAAATATAGTTATATTGTGCCGTTGTAGCTCAGTGGTAGAGCACTTCCATGGTAAGGAAGGGGTCTCGGGTTCAAATCCCGACAACGGCTCCAGAATGTGATTTATGCTTGAACAATCACAACATATATCATCTCTCAGATATATTTTTACTATAAGTTCAATTCTTTGAAATTTTTAAATTTTTGGTATGTAAAATTAACTAGTATCAATGTTGTATTAAAATGTTTTATCTGTTAAAATAACAAAATGAGTAAAAAACTTTATAAATCTGAAACAGATAAAAAACTAGATGGAGTCTGTGCGGGGATTGCTGAATATTTTGATGTTGACCCAACTTTAATTCGGGCTGGATACGCATTAATTACTATAATATCAGCTTTTATTCCTGGCATAATTGCATATATTGTTCTTGCTATAATAATGCCAACTAAAAGTGAGGTTAAAAAATAATGGCTAAAAAATCTGCAAAACGAAAAATTCTTGGTATGGTTTCAGAAGAATCTGGTAATCGAAACTACTATACCGTAAAGAATCATCAAAATACACCTGATAAATTAGAGCTTAGAAAGTATGACCCAAAGCTTAGAAAACATGTTTTGTTTGTTGAAACAAAAAAGAGTTTAGGAAGAAACGAAGTTAAAGCCAAAAAAAGATAATTATTGCATAGTCTTTTAAAATACTAATATGACTTTTCGAAAATTTATTATTTCAAATACTTATTAGTTTACAACAGTATTTATTACAACACATAACTTCTTGAGGTTAATTTGACATTTAAAATCAATCAGGTATGATGGTCATTGTGTCTTTTTTGTGAGGAGAGTACACAACCTATCATCAACCCCAAATGACGAAAAATATTATTAGTGATCATACGAGGGATGAATAGGGTATAAGGAGGAAACTAAATTATGCGAAAAACCGCTATAATTGCGGGTCTGTTTGTTGCGGGCTTTTTAGCCTTTGCATCAACTACATCCGTACGAGCAGAAGAAATTGCTCAACCAAATACAAACATACCACAACCTGTTATGGTTGAAGTAATACAAAACGATAGTTTAAGTAAAATTGCGAGCAAACACCAAACAACATATGTAAGATTGTTTGACGCGAATACTTTTATTCAAGATCCAGATGTAATTCATCCGGGCGAAAAAGTACGAATTCCAAATGCTGATGAGCAAATACCTAGTCGAAACTTGCCGGCAGATACGCCAAAATCAGAGTCAGTAAAGCCTGCTGTTAAACATCAGAATAAAGCTACTAAGAATTCAAAAAATATCAAGAAGCAAAAATCTGAAACTACAAGTAATGTTAAAGTAGCAGAAGGAGATGTTTGGGATTCATTAGCTCGTTGCGAGTCTGGCGGTAATTGGGCAATAAATACTGGAAATGGATATTACGGTGGCCTGCAGTTTACAGCTTCTACATGGAAGTCTGTTGGTGGAAGTGGATTACCGCATCAAGCCAGTAGAGAAGAGCAAATTATGCGCGGCCAAATACTTCAGGCTAGAAGTGGATGGGGGCAATGGCCAGCCTGTACTAGAAAGCTCGGTTTAAGATAACCTAATTATATAATTTTTAAATACATCAGCTGGTCTCACACCTCTGATGTATTTTTATTTATATTAGATTTTCATAATTTATGGACTAAAAAACAGGCCATGTTTTTGGTAATTTAGGGCCGTTTGAGCCTTTTTCATAAATCTGTAGTCCATCGCTTATAGAATCCCACTTGTTTATTACTGGTTCTAGAATATGCCAAGATGCCAATACTTCCTCACTCGATGCAAATAAGGATTGATCTCCTTTGATTGCGTCAACTAAAACTCGTTCGTATGCATTGGGATGGCCATACTCATCAAAAGCTTGTTGATACAAAAAACTCATATTTACTTTATTTAGTTGAGTCTCAAATCCGGGTTTTTTTGCCCACAACTTTAGCTCTATACCTTCATTTGGTTGTATGTTTATACATAAATCATTTGCAGTGTTGATTTTAAGATTTTTTGGTTTGAAGTGTACCCTAACTTGAGTCTTTTTTTCATGTAGTGCTTTCCCAGTTTTTATAAAAAAAGGAACATTACGCCAGCGAGCAGTACCAATGTATAACTTTAATCCGGCATAGGTTTCTACAAAAGTTTTTGAATTATTAACTTCCTTTTTATAACCAGAATATTGACCCCTGACTGCCTGTTGTTCTAGGTTATCTTGAGGTATTGGTGTTACACTTTTTAGCAAATTTTGTTTAGACAGGTGAATATGCTCGGAACTCAGACTAGATGGTTCCTCCATTGCAACGATTGCAAGCAGTTGCAGTAAATGGCTTTGTGCTAAGTCTCTTAAAGCACCAGTTTGCTCATAAAATATAGCTCTGTTTTCTATGTCTATTTTCTCATAGGCGATGATTTCAATGAAGCTAATATGATTTGCATTCCAAATACTTTCAAAAATAGGGTTTTGAAATCTGAAACTAAGAATATTTTGTACGGTTTCTTTGGCAACATAATGGTCTATTCTAAATATCTGTTCTTCATTAAAATATTTAGCATTTGTTGAGATTAATTCCTTTGCTGAAATTGTGTCATAGCCAAAAGGTTTCTCAAGCAAAAGGCGACTATTTGCCTTGCCGTGCTGACAACCATTTGCAAGGCCTGACTCTCCAAGATTTTCAACTATATGCGAGAGAACTGTTGGAGGAATTGCAAGGTAGAAAAGCCTATTCAAACACACTCCAAGACCTTCTTCAATTTTATCTAAACTTGTTTTTAAGATTACATAATCATCTTTTGAAGTAAGGTTCAACTTTTGCATACTTAACATTTCACTAAATTTTGTAATTGTGGATTCGCTACAATCTTGATGACTGTCTTTTAATGTTTTTCTAACGGATAACATTAAATTGTTTATGTCTACATCGTGCCGGCTCACACCAATAATCTTTGTTCTTGGAGGTAATAAATCATTTTTAATTAGGTAATATAGCGCCGGTAGGAGCTTACGCTGACTTAAATCTCCTGTAATCCCAAATATAACAATTATAGTTGGGCTTAGTTTTTCTTGACGCCAATCTTTAATTCGTAGTTTACTTAGCATTTTGTAGTTTAATTTGTTTTGTTAATTTTATGTCCGCCAAATTTGTTGCGTAGTGCTGCTAAAGTTTTAGTTGCAAAATTAACATTTCCTTGCTGGCTTTGTAATCGAACCTCAAAAGCCTCGTTGATTGCTGGTATTATTATGTTATTTTCTTTTGCAACTTCTAGTGTCCAGCGAGCTTCTCCAGATTCAGCCACATAACCATTTATGCCATCCAGATTTGGATTTTCATGCATTATTTGCGCAACTAACCCGTTTAAATCACTAGAAATTATACTGGCTTTTTGCCATATATCACCAACGGCACCTAAATCAATATTTTTAATTGGTCCATCTTTTAGCACTCTGTAGCCTTCTGCTAAGCTCTCCATCATTCCGTATTCAATTGCATTATGTACCATTTTAATATAATGCCCTGTTCCACTTTCACCAAAATAATTATGTCCTCCTCTGGGTTTGGCTAAGGAGTCCAAAAGAGGCGTAATCGTTGTGTATGCAGAACGATCACCGCCAACCATCATTGAGAATCCATTTGCACTACCTAATACTCCACCACTCGTACCTACATCTAACAGTTTAATTTTCTTAGCGTGAGTTTTTTCGGCTCTTTTTATTGTATTTCGAAAATCTGAGTTGCCTCCATCAATAATTATGCTGTTTGGCGTTAAAAGCTTTAGCCATTCGTTTAACTCATCATCAACTGCACTTGCTGGTATCATTAACCATATTATTATTTGGGCTTTATTAACTTTAGCTAAAGCTTCCTCGCGACTATTTGCTATTATTACTCCAAAGCCACTAGCTTCAGCTTGAGCAGACTTATTTCCATCGAGCGCAATAACCTCATTATTGTTTTCTGTAAATCTTTTAGCAATTTGCATTCCCATTTTGCCCAATCCCACTAAAATTACTTTCATTGTTTAACCTCCTCGCTGTAAATAACAGCTTTTTTAATTTGCTTTACCACTTGTGCTGGCATTTTTATCAACGATTCATCACTATTTTTGAGTAGTTTTATAATGTTTAATTTTTCTTTTCCTAATGCGAAAATATGCGCTTCGTCTAAGTGTTTTATAAGTTTTGGTGTTGTAGTTAATCTTATAAAATCTTCTGAATTATAGCCACAAACTAAATTCTTAGAACTCACTGCGGGGCTATCTGGTTTAACTCCTGCAATATGCCCATCTAATCCAATTCCAAATTGGCCAAAAAAATAAGCATCATTTATTAAAGTTTTTATATTCTTCTCAACAATATTTTGAGTATCAATAAGATTTAAGTTGTTTGTTTGTAGAAATTCTACCGAATGAATGCCTTCAAAATCAAAACCTAAATCTTTAAGTTGTTGCCAATTAGAATCTTTATGACCATACTTTCCAAACCGTTCATCAGTTAAAGTTACAATAAGTTTAGTTCTCAACTTTTTTGGAATTGCCTTAGATGTAGCCACAGAAATCGGAATATTACTACCGCCAGGCACAAACCACACAACTTTTGAATTCGATGATAATGCATTTTCTAGGTTAGTAGTTAACGTAGAGATGGCCTCATCAATATCAGCAACTTTAACATACAAAACAACATTTCCCATACTTATATTATACGCTTCTATTTCAACCGCTACTATTCAAGTACTTTAATACTGTTTTATTTATTCAATAATTGGGCCACCAAGAGACTGTCCATTGTAATATCTAGAAGTTAGTTCACTCATTTCATTAGAGATATCATCTATTGTTGCAGTTACTATTTCATTGGTACTCTCAAAAATAATTCCACCTGCTGGTAGACTATTTGAAGTTATAAAGTTCGTTAAAACTAACTCTTCAATATCATGAATCTTAATATCAGTTTTATGCTTATACGCATGCATAAAAGCATCTCTTGCCTGATCGGCAGTGGTTTCTTCATTAAATACAACCACTCTGTGAAATTTAATGTTGTCGATGTTCTGATTGTTGCCTTCGTCATCTACTAAAATAGTGGCATTATTAAGCATTCCTCTTTGAACTGCGTTTTCAAATAAAATAGATATTTTTTGATTATACAATGCTTCATCTGGAATATGATAACGAAGAGTTGCGAAAACATCTTGCGGGCGGGCATTTGTTAGACTTAATCTAAATTCATTTTTATCTGTTTGAGTAACATCTAAAATTTTTGGTTCTTGTTCGTATTGATTTTGACTACTCATGCTCGTATTCGTTATATAATATATAACTTTTTTTAGCAATATGTATTTTCAGGCAAGTCTGGTAGTTGTAAAATAATTTAGAATCTGATGGCAGGGGTGGAGGGACTTGAACCCCCGACACCAGGTTTTGGAGACCTGTGCT